>JBCBZY010000138.1:0-7200 GCA_039815115.1 Pseudomonadota bacterium
CATCGTGCTAAGGCCCGAACGTATCGCGCTGTTCGGCTATGCCCATTTGCCGCAGCGGATTGCGCGGCAGCGGCGGATGGATACCAGCATCATGGCCAATCAGCTGCAGCGTTTCGCGATGTCGGCAATGGGTTACCGGACGCTGGTCGACGCGGGCTATGAAGCGATCGGCTTCGACCATTTCGCCTTGCCCGATGACCCAATGGCCATCGCCGCCCGCACCGGCAAGGTGGCGCGCAATTTCCAGGGCTATACCGACGACCCGAGCCCGTACCTGCTCGGCATGGGCGCCACCGCGATCAGCCTGTTCCCCGACCTGATCCTGCAAAATGACAAAAATGTCGGCGCCTGGCGCAGCGCCGTTTCAGCGGGCCGGCTGACCGCAAAGCTCGGCGTCCGCCGCACGCCGCAAGACACGCTGCACGGCCAGATCATCGAAGACATTCTCTGCCGCGGCGAAGCCGATATCGGCGCGCTGGACAAGGTGGACACTTACGCGGACCAGCTGGCCTCGTTCGAAAAACGCGGCCTGGTCGAGCAGGACCACGGCCACCTCACCTGCAAGGACAGCGCGACGCCCTATCTTCGGTCGATTGCCGCGGTGTTCGATCCGTACCGGGCGACGAGCCGAGGCGGGTTTAGCAGTGCGATTTAGCCGATCTCAGCCCCGACCAGACCGCGCACACTATTCCCCAGCCAGAACCCGTCCGCCAGATCTTCCGCGCGCAGGTTCGCTTCCACGGCCTTGCCCTCTTCGAGCAGTTCGCGACGCAGGACGCCGGGGAGCAGGCCGCGCTGTAATGGCGGTGTCAGCAATTTGCCGTCGCGCTCGACGAAGACATTCCAGATTGCGCCTTCAGTGACATTGCCTTCCGCATCGACAAACACCGGGTGCACCCCGTCTTCCAGTCCGTCGGCGTCATAGACCCGGCGGTCGCTGGTCTTGTGGTGGAGGCGATAGTCGGCGGCATCGGCTTGCAGCGACACGAGCTGGCATCGGACCGGTTCCGTCAAGGATCCCGGCAGCGGCTTCAGTTCAATCGCGGTCATGCCGGACCGGGACAGCATCAGGCGGACCACGGCCGGTTGTTCCTGATGAAAGGTCACCGCCTGGATATTGTTGCGCGCGGCGTGGCGATCGAATTCATATTCCAGCGCCGCCGCGCTCGCCTTCATCCGTTCGAGATGCGCTTCCAGCCGGGCGATGCCGTGGGCGGGGTCGAAGGCCATGGTCTCGATCAGGTCGACCGCAACGGGACCGTCCGCACTATTTCCCACCTTGGCAAATCTCCCCTTGGCCAGACATTCACGCCACTCATCGCCGCGATCAGAGTCAGCCACTATGCCAGAGCCAAGACCGATGGAAAGCTTTTCTTCGCCCTGTTTCAGGAAGAAAGTCCGGATCGCGACATTGAAGGCGCTGTCGCCATTGGCATCGATCCGGCCGATCGAACCGCAATAGATTCCGCGCTGATCGCTTTCCAGCTCGTCAATCACTTCCATCGCCCGGATCTTGGGCGCGCCGGTGATCGATCCGCAGGGGAAGATATGACGCAGCACGTCGACGCCGGCATATTCGGGCTGGAGATCGGCCTGCACGGTCGAGGTCATCTGGTGGATCGTCGGATAGGTCTCGACATGAAACAGCTCCGGCACACGCACGGAACCAGGAAGCGCCACCCGCGACAGATCATTGCGGAGCAGATCGACGATCATCAGGTTCTCCGCCCGCTGTTTGGGATCACTCTGCAGTTCCGCGCGGACCGCAGCATCCGCGGCCTCATCTGTCAGGCGCGCCGCAGTGCCCTTCATTGGTCGGGCCGTGATCCGGTTCCCTTTACTGGCGAAGAACAGCTCGGGCGAAAAGGACAGCATCCAGTTTTCCCCGTCAAACACCACACCGCCATATCCGGCGCGGGCCCGCCGCCGGATCGCGGCATAGAGCGCCAGCGGATGTCCTCGAAACCGGGCGTCGGCGGGAAAGGTCAGGTTGCTCTGATAAATATCCCCCGCCGCGATATATTCCTGCACCGCATCAAAGGCCTGATCATATTGATCGCGCGTCACACGGGGTCGAAGCGGGCCCAGCCAGACCCCCGCGGGATCGGGGAATGCCTGTGCCAGCATTTCCGGCTCCGGCGTCTCAAACTCCTCGAACAGTCCGAACCAGAGCAACGGGCACGGCCCGTCATTCGGCAAACGCGAGGCCAGCTTCGATTCCATCGCCAGTCCGGCTTCATAGGAGAGATAACCTGCGACATGCAGCCCCTCCCCGCGCGCTTCGGCAATCCGGGAGAGGCCAGTCTTCAGCTCGTCCGGCGAAGATGCCGTTATGATCTCCACCGGGTTTTTATAGATCCGCGGAGGTGCGGCATTGGCGGCCCGCGCATCGTCGAGCAGAATGAAGGGGCCGTCTGAGAACATTGCACATCCCCTAATTCCATTTATACCCTTTCGTCCACAAGCATGATTCACGGCGACCACAGACAGGCAGGGGGAAGCGCGGAATGCGCAGGAAATTTTTGACGGTATTGATTGCCGCCATGGCCATCCCGGCCAGCGCATCCACCGCCGCAACAGAGCAGTTTGCGTCCAGGCCGGCAGCACTGGTCGCGGATCAGGTGCCGGACATTCCGATGGATATTGTCGAGCAAACCCGCCCCTATATGGAGTTCCGAACCGCCAGCTTCGTCGACTGGGATGCGCGGACCAAATCCATGCTGATCAGCACGCGCTTTGCCAATACCCGGCAGTTGCACCGGGTGCGCAAGCCGCTGGGGACGCGTGAACAGCTGACCTTCGCCAGCGAACCGGTCCGCTCCGCCAGCTATGCGCCGGACGGGTCTTCGCTACTGTTCCAGAAGGACAGCGGCGGCAATGAGGTCAACCAGATTTTTGCGCTGAAAGACGGGCGTCCGGTGCGGCTGACCGACGGCGAAAGCCGCAACAGCCTGGGTCCGTGGGCGAGCAACGGGAAGATTGTCGCCTTTGGGTCGAACAAGCGCACGGGTCTTTACAATGATATTTACCTGATGAGCCCGGACAATCCGGAAGGCGCTGTCATGCTGGTGGCATCAACCGGCGGCGGATGGTTTCCGATCGATTTTTCGCCGGACAACAAAAAACTGCTGGTGTTCAACTATGTCTCCGTCGCCGACAACCAGCTCTATCTCATCAACATTTTTGACGGCACCTCCACAAAACTGACCAACAGCAGCGAGCCGGTTGCCTATAATGGCCTCAGCTTCGCGCCGGACGGGCAGCTATGGGCGGCCTCCGATTTTGGCAGTGACGTCCAACGACTGGGTGTCGTGAATCAGGAAACCGGTGCCTTCACGCCACTTCTGGATGAAGTAAAATGGGATATTTCGGATTTTGACATCAGCAGGGATGGTCGCTGGCTCGCTTTTGAAGTCAATCAGGCCGGGCGGTCCATGCTCAAGATTTACGACATGCGGAAAGACCGGGTCCGCACGGTCAGGGCCCTGCCCGCTGGCGTGATCAGCGATCTCAAATTTGCGCCCTGGGGTGAACTGGGCTTTACACTGAACTCCAACCGGACCGGAACTGATGCCTACAGCCTCGATCCGAAATCGCTCGACATCACCCGCTGGACACGAAGCGAGACGGGCGGGCTCAATGCCGCCAAAAATGTCGCGCCCGAACTGGTCGAGATTACCAGCTTCGACGGCGAGAAAATGTCGGGATATCTTTATCGCCCCGATCCGGATCGCCATTCCGGCCGGCGCCCGCTGATCATCAATATTCATGGCGGTCCCGAAGGTCAGGCGACCCCGCGTTTTCTGGGCCGCAACAATTATCTGATCAATGAGCTGGGGATAGCGATATTCTACCCCAATGTCCGGGGCTCGACCGGGTTCGGGAAGCGGTTCGTCGCGCTGGATAACGGTCCGTTCCTGCGGGAAAACAGCGTGCTCGACATCGGTGCGTTTCTGGAAAAATTGCAAAAAGATCGCCGCATCGACCGCCAGCGCATCGCGGTTACCGGGGGCAGCTATGGCGGTTATATGACACTGGCGTCGATGCTGCGCTATGGTGAACAGCTAACCGCCGGACTGGAGGTTGTGGGCATCAGCAATTTCGTCACCTTCCTTGAAAACACGCAGGCCTATCGCCGGAACCTGCGTCGCCGCGAATATGGTGATGAGCGTGATCCGGCACAGCGTGCGAAGTTGGAAGAGATCAGCCCACTCAATCGCGCGAATGAAATAGATCTGCCGCTGATGGTGGTCACCGGTGCCAATGATCCACGGGTGCCTGCCAGCGAAGCGGACCAGTTGATTGAAGCCGTGCGCGCCAATGACCGGCCCGCCTGGCATCTGCTCGCGAAAAACGAGGGGCATGGCTTCCGCAAAAAAGCCAATGCCGATTATCAGTTCTGGGCGAGCCTGCTGTTCTGGCAAAAGCACCTGCTGGGTGAATCGAACGGAAAGGCGCGCTGATGGAACTGCTGCTCATTGGCGGGTTGCTCGCTCTTATCATCCTGGTCATCGACACGCGGCAAAAGCTCGCGGCGCTCAAGGACGAGATCATCCGGATGAAAAGCGAGGCTCTGGACCGGCCCCGAGCAGACACTGCTCCGCCGCCTGAGCCGAAACCGGAACCCGAGGCCAGTCCTCCCCCGGCTGAAAAACGCAGACCCGTCGCTGTTCCGAAAACCGCAGCAACTTCGACTCCTACGGCCAGAAAACGCACAGAACCTCTGCCGGATATCGTCCGTGAGACTCCGCCGCCGCCGGAAGAGCCCGAACCCGAACCACGGCCCAGCGCCGCCAAGCGCTTCGAGGAACTGATCGGTGGCAAGCTGCCGATCTGGATTGGCGGCATTGCTCTGATCTTCGCGGGATTTTTCCTGGTCCGCTTTTCGATAGAAACCGGTCTGTTTGGTCCGGCTGCGCGCTGCATCACCGCGACGCTGTTCGGACTGCTGCTGATCGGTCTCAGCGAGTTCGGCTATCGCATCCCCCGCTTCGGACAGATATTTCGCGATGATGCCCGCATCGGGCATTCGCTGGCTGGTGCCGGCATCGCTGTCCTCTATGCGACGCTGTACATGGCCAGCGAGCTTTATGGCCTGCTGGGACTGACCAGCGCCTTGGCGGGAGTGGTTGCTGTCACGATCCTGGCTTTCGTGCTGTCCCAAAAGCACGGCCCACCAACCGCGATCATGGGACTGATTGGCGGCTTTGCAGCACCGTATGTCGCCGGACTGGGCGCGGAATCCGTCGCGCCGCTGCTCATCTATCTCGGTGTTTTCACCGCCGGACTGTTCGGGCTGGCGATCCACCGTGGCTGGGCCTGGCTGGCATTGCTGGCGACCGGTGGCAGCGTCATCTGGACGACCATGCTGCTCTTCCTCGATGTCAGCAGCAGCGCCCCATTCATTGGCGCGTTCATCGTCCTGCTGGCGATCGGCGGCGTCTTCACCCTCGCCCGGACCGGCACCAGCTTCGGAATCGCCCGGCCGGTCATGCAATCCGTACCCCTCCTGGTCGGCTTGTTGCAGCTGATCCTGCTCGCGCCGCTGATCGAATTCTCGATGCTGAGCTGGGCCTTTTTCGGCGTGTTGTCGCTGTTCAGCATCGCATTGGCTTGGAAAGATCATACGCTGACCCCTGCTGTGGCCGGTGCCCTGGGTCTGTCCCTCACGATGACTGCCATCTCCTTCTGGAATGACGGTGCGAGCCAGATGACACTTATCTCCTCGGCAGTCCTTATTGCCGTGTTCACCGGGGCGGGTCATGTGTTCCGGGCCAGAGAGCAAGATGGCTGGATCTGGGCCGTGATTGGTACCGTCGCGCCCGCTGGCTGGGCAACGGTTGCGGCGGCTACGGGCGATCTCGACTGGAGTGAAAATATCTGGGCACTGATTTGTGCGATAGTCGCCGCCAATGCAGCATTCATGGCATGGCGGGTTCGAAACCAGAGCGACCGTCTTCCCCAACCCCTGGCCAGCGGCATTGCGGGCCTTTTTCTGGCGATGGCGTTCTGGCTCTGGTTGCCCGAAGACGCAGCGGTTCTGGTTGCGGTGAACATCGCTGGCGGACTCATTGCCTGGGCCGGCTTTGTCAACCGCCGGTCGGTGAAGATCGAAGCGGCTCTGTTCATGGGCTTTGGCGGTATGTTAATGGCTATATTCGGTTCACCGCTGATTGAAACGCTGGTCCAGTCCCTGGCGGGCGAGACGGACCTCTACAGCCTGCTGCCAGCAACCAGCGACATCGCGCTGCAGGTCTTCGCACCGGGTATCGTCATGGCAGGCCTTGCCTGGTTCTACCGGGATGTCTGGAGCAAGCGCGGGGCGCAGGTCATTGCCACAGTTGGTCTGATCGCATGTGGTGGCTTTCTTTATCATCTCGCCAAGCAACCACTCGCCATCGGTCCCATTGAAACCTTCGCCCAATATGGCTTTGCGGAGCGGCTGGTATTTACTCATCTGCTCGCCCTGGCTGGCTGGCTGCTATTGCGGCAGTCATGGCCCGCACATCTCGCCCGGCCGCTGCGCGCACTGGGCGCTGCGCTGGCCGGACTGGCGCTTTTCCGCTTCATCTGGTTTGACATTCTCCTGCTCAGCCCCATGGCAGAGATTCAGTTGCTGGGAACGGCACCGGTCGCAAATCTGGGGACCCTGCACTATGCCGCCATGGCGATCTGGCTGTGGGTCTTTTCGCGGACCGATGCCGTTCGTGACGTCCTGCCCCGGCTGCCCCGGGCGCTGGAGATCACCAGCCTGATCGCTGCCATGGCCGCGGTCATGATCACCGTCCGCCAAGCCGTGCACGGCTCGGATATCGCTTCTCCACCCTTCACCTCGACCGAGACCTATCTCTACAGCGCTGCCCTGCTGATCCTCGCCATTGCCTGGTTGGCTCGCGGGATTCAGACGATCAATGTCGTCCTGCGCATCGCCGGTCTGCTGCTGATGACCGTTGTGACATTCAAGGTCTTCGTGTTTGATGCGGCACAGCTCGACGGTATATTGCGCATCCTGTCCTTCCTGGGACTGGGCATCGCGCTCATCGGCATCGGCTGGATCTACGGCAAGGTGATGAAGTCGGGAGAACCCGAACCGGCGGAGGGGTGAATGCGGCTGACTGGTTCAACTGCAAAACTCATCTTGTTCTACGCGCTGGCGCTGGCGCTGGCGGCATTCGCGCTAGAGTGGTTGCAGTTCCAGTA
>JBCBZY010000344.1:0-2894 GCA_039815115.1 Pseudomonadota bacterium
CAGCAAAACTGACCAGACACCTGTCTGGCTGATGCGTCAGGCAGGACGTTATCTACCGGAATATCGCGAACTACGCGCCAAAAAGGGGGGTTTCCTGGAACTCTGCTATGATGCGGAATCTGCGGCGGAGGTGACCATCCAGCCGATCCGGCGTTTTGGCTTTGACGGCGCGATCCTGTTTTCGGACATTTTGATTGTGCCTCATGCGATGGGTCAGAGGCTCTGGTTTGAAGCAGGCGAAGGACCTCGGCTGGAACCAAGGCTGGTCGATGCGGCTTTGTCGTCTCTGGAGGCGGTTCCTGCCCATTTTGAGGCCATATATGGGACGGTAAGAGCGGTCGCTTCGCAGCTGGATGACAAAACGACCTTCATGGGCTTTGCCGGCAGCCCCTGGACCGTGTCGACCTACATGACCAACGGGCAGGGCAGCAAGGACCAGGGCGTGACTCGGCGTTATGCCTATCAGGACGAAGCTGCCTTTTCGGAACTGATCGCGGCGATCATTGAAAACACGGTGACTTATCTGCTTGGCCAGATTGATGCCGGGGTTGATGCGGTGCAACTGTTTGACAGCTGGGCAGGTTCACTGTCTCCGGCGCAGTTTGAGAAATGGGTGATCGCCCCCAATGCCGAGATTATCTCGCGCGTGAAAGCCGTCCATCCGGATCTGCCGGTAATCGGATTTCCGAAAGGCGCAGGTGACAAGCTTGCTGCTTACGCCCGGGAAACCGGGGCAGATGCCATCGGTCTGGACGAGACGCTGGATCCGGTGATTGCCAACAAAAATCTCCCTGCCGGACTCCCGGTTCAGGGGAATCTGGATCCGCTGGCCCTGATTGCCGGAGGCGACGCGCTGGAGGAATCCGCGCGGCATATCCTTTCGGTGTTCGAAGACCGACCTCATGTTTTCAATCTCGGGCATGGTATTTTGCCCGATACACCCATTGAACATGTCGAAAAGCTTCTTACACTTGTGAGGCAATGAGCGAATATCTGTCCATGTTGTATCTCTGGCTCAAATCCGCACATCTGATATTTGTCATTTTCTGGATGGCCGGCCTGTTCATGATGCCGCGCTTTTTTGTCTATCATCAGGAAAGCGCTGTCGGGTCAGTGGAAGATGGCAAATGGATCGAGCGCGAAGGCAAATTGCGCAAGATCATTCTCAATCCTTCGCTGATCATCGTCTGGATACTGGGTCTGATACTGGCTTATCAGATCGGCGCCTTCACCCAGGGCTGGTTCCACGCCAAATTGCTGGCCGTGTTTCTGCTCTCCGGATATCATATGTGGATGATGGGCTATGTGAAAAAGCTGGCCCGCGGTGAGCGGACGATGAGCGACAAGAAGCTGCGACTGGTCAATGAAGTGCCAGGCATTGCTGCCGCTCTCATCATCATATTGGTGATCGTTAAACCTTTTTGATCGGTTCGGGGAATTTGGTGTTGCGGCTTTTGTTGACACCCCCAAAGCAAAGGCGTAATTGCAATCCAAAGCCCGTCCGGGCGTACTTCCATGTGAATTGATGACGGCGACACGCCGCGCACATGCAAAAACACTATAACCCCCTATATTATCTGGATAAAATCCATGCATTTGAAAGAATTAAAAGAAAAATCGCCTGCTGATCTCGTCTCTATGGCTGAGGAACTGGGCGTCGAAGGCGCGTCGACTCTGCGCAAACAGGATCTGATGTTTGCGATCCTCAAGGAACTGGCCGATAATGACGAACAGATCATGGGTCTCGGCACGATTGAAGTGCTGCCGGACGGGTTCGGATTCCTCCGCTCTCCGGAAGCCAATTATCTCGCCGGACCAGACGATATTTACGTATCTCCCAACCAGGTGCGCAAGTTCGGCCTGCGGACCGGTGATACGGTGGAAGGCGAAATTCGCGCACCCCGTGACGGCGAACGCTATTTTGCGCTCACCAAATTAACCGCGATCAATTTTGACGAGCCGGAAGCGGTTCGCCACCGGGTCAATTTTGACAATCTGACACCGCTTTATCCGGACGAAAAGCTCAAGCTCGACAGTCTTGACCCGACCGTGAAAGACAAATCCGCCCGGGTGATTGATATCATCTCCCCGCAGGGCAAGGGCCAGCGTGCGCTTATTGTCGCGCCACCGCGGACTGGTAAAACCGTGCTGCTGCAGAATATCGCGAAGGCGATTACCGACAATCATCCGGAAGTCTATCTGCTCGTTCTGCTGATCGACGAACGTCCGGAAGAAGTCACCGACATGCAGCGTTCGGTAAAGGGTGAAGTGATCAGTTCCACCTTTGACGAACCGGCGACGCGCCACGTGCAAGTCGCGGAAATGGTTATCGAAAAAGCCAAGCGTCTGGTGGAACACAAGCATGATGTTGTCATTCTGCTCGACTCGATCACGCGTCTGGGCCGGGCTTACAACACCGTGGTACCGAGCTCCGGCAAGGTACTGACCGGGGGTGTGGATGCGAACGCGTTGCAACGTCCGAAGCGCTTTTTTGGTGCGGCCCGGAATATCGAGGAAGGCGGCAGCCTGTCGATCATCGCCACCGCCCTGATTGATACCGGCAGCCGCATGGACGAAGTGATCTTTGAAGAATTCAAGGGCACCGGCAACAGCGAGCTTCACCTGGACCGCCGACTGGTCGAGAAGCGGATTTACCCGGCGATCGACGTCGCGGCTTCCGGCACCCGCCGTGAGGAATTGCTGATGGATCCCAAGGAGATGGAGCTTGTCTATCGCTTACGGAAAGTCCTCAGCGACATGAACGTCGTAGAGGCGATGGAGTTGCTCAAGGGCCGGCTCAAGACGGTCAAGACTATCTCCTCAACAAATCCACGACCGGCTCCACATATTTGGCTCGAATGAATTAGAGGAGAAGGGAGGTCGGAGTCCCTGGG
>JBCBZY010000056.1:0-11299 GCA_039815115.1 Pseudomonadota bacterium
ACTTTTGCAATTGGCCTCGGCATTGGCTGGCTCATCTGGGGCCGCAACCGGGAAGATATCTGAAGGGCTCGCAAGACAGGAGAAAGTCCGGCACACGCAAAACGACCGGACGAGAAAAAACTGGATTATAGGGATTTTGAAAAATGATATCGCTGGTTTCCGCAAATTGGCTACTTTTCCTGATTGCACTGGGTTTGGGTGTAGTCACGGCCTTCTGGGCCTGGGCCGCTTCTGGACGAGAGTCCGGCCCGGACCAGTTTGACGCTGACGACGGTCTGCTGGAGAAGGCCGGAGAAGCCGTACCGCCGGAACCGGCACCGGTACCGGAGCCAGAACCTGTGGCAAAGGTTGCTGAACCCGCTCCAGCGCCGGCACCAAAACCGGCGCCCAAACCGGCGCCGGCTGCCAAACCAGAGCCTACAGCCGCGGCCGCAACGCCAACCCCCAAACCGCGCGTGCGCAAGCCGGCCGCTCCGACACCGCCACCGCCACCTCCTGGCGGCAAGCCGAATATCCCGGCGGCTTCCGGAGACCCCGACAATTTGCGCCTCATCAAGGGCGTGGGGCCCAAACTGAATTCGCTGCTCAATAATCTTGGCGTCACCCGTTTCGATCAGATTGCAACCTGGAAAGAAGCGGAAATCGCGGAAGTCGATAAATATCTGGAAAGCTTCAGTGGCCGCATCACCCGCGATGCGTGGATCGACCAGGCGAAATATCTGGCGAAGGACGACATCGCAGGGTTCGAGAAGAAATACGGCAAGCTATAGATTTTTCCAGCTGCCGTGCCGGAAATCGTCGGGACTAGAATGTCAGGACGGCGCGTTTTCGCGAACTATAAGCTTGTCGATCTTTCGGCCGTCCATGTCGATAATCTCGAACGTCCAGCCCTGATCGTCAAAGCTTTCGCCTTCTTCCGGGAGATGACGCAATTGCGCCAGGGCATGCCCCGCGGTGGTCGCATAGTCCCGGTCGTCAGGCAGCTTGATACCTAGTCGTTCAGCCAGGGCGTCAATCGGCATGGCGCCCGCTACCAGGAAACTGCCGTCAGTCCGCTCGATGAGACTGCGCTGGGTCTTCTCGTCCTGGTCGGAGACAAATTCTCCGGCAATTGAACTCAGCAGGTCATTCGGCGTCACTATACCTTCGAAATGCCCATATTCATCATGCACCAGAATCATCGGCACATCGGCCTCCCGCAATATGTCGAGAGCATCCAGCGCATCCAGCTGATCGGGCACCTTTTCCAATGAACGCGTCATTCGCGCCAGATCCAGCTCTTCACCGCTAAGCTGCGCGGCGACAATGTCCCGCGCAACAACCACACCGCGAATTTCGTCCACTGAACCCTCCGCAACCGGGAAACGGCTGTGCTGGGATGCAATCAGCATATCGTGAATATCTTCGGTCGTGGCGGACATGTCGAGCCAGTCCACTTCGGTCCGGGGGGTCATAACTTCGCGGATCGGACGGTCAGCCATCCGGACAACACCGGAAATAACGGCGCGCTCGTGCTCCTCGATGACGCCCGATTGCGTTGCCTCGGCGAAGACCATTTGCAACTCGTCTGCGGTGACATGACTGCTCTTGTTGCGTTTCATTCCGAGAAGACGAAAAATCAGTGCACTGGTTCCATCAAGCAGCCAGACCAGCGGCGCGGCGATGCGGGCAAGCAAATCCATCGGTGGCGCCATGATCACCGCGATTTTTTCCGATGAACGCAGGGCAAATTGCTTGGGAACCAGTTCGCCAATAACCAGAGATGCGAAGGTTGTCAGACCGATGACCAGCGCAAAACCGAAACTGACTGAAAGTTCTGGTGCCATGCCCAGCCGTTCGAGGCGTTCCGCAACCGGACCACCCAGACTGGCACCCGAGAAGGCGCCGGCAATAATACCGATCAGGGTGATTCCGATTTGAACGGTCGAGAGGAACTTCCCAGGATCTGCAGCCAGGCGAAGAGCCACTCTCGCCCCCCGACTGCCCTTGTCTGCCAGGCTGTTCAGTGAGGCTTTCCGCGCAGAAACGATCGCCAGTTCGGACATGGCGAACACGCCGTTGATGAGCACCAGCACGACGATGACTGCAACATCAAACCAGGGAAAAGGTGTCATATTGTCCAATAGAAAAGCGAAAAGAGCGCAAAAAACCCTATAGCCACATGTTTTACAAAATATCAAACCCGCTGTCAGTTTCGGTTCATCATCCCCGGTTCATTTTACACGCAATAAACAGGAACCAACTCGCTGAAATCGCTTGGTCCCCCTCAAACAAGCAACCGGGAAAGAATGCAAAATGAACAGCAAACATCTCTTCACTGTCACCCTGTCCACAGCGGCACTGGCGCTCACCAGCGGCTGTGTCACCAATCCCGAAACCGGCAACCGCACCATTTCCAAAGCGGCCATAGGCGGCATTGGCGGTGCGCTTGGCGGCTATCTGCTCGGCGACCTGATCGGCGGCCGCAATGACCGGACCGAAAAGATCATCGGCGCCGGACTCGGCGGTCTCGCAGGTGCGGGCGTCGGGTATTACATGGACGAGCAGGAAAAGAAGCTGCGGCAACAAACGGCAGGAACCGGAGTGGACGTCACCCGCGATGGCGACAATCTCATCGTCAACATGCCGTCCAATGTCACATTCCCCGTTAACAGCTCAGCTATTCAGCCGGAATTTCGCGACACGCTGCTGAGTGTGGCCAATACCCTGTCCGAATATGAGAAAAGCTATATCGACGTGTATGGTCATACCGACAGCACCGGCACGGATGAGTATAACCAATCCCTGTCCGAGCGCCGCGCAGACTCGGTGGCAAATTTCCTCGCCAATAGCGGTGTCCAGCGCGCCCGGGTCGAAACTCGTGGTTATGGCGAAAGCCAGCCAATCGCGAGCAACAGCACCGAGGAAGGCCGCGCGACCAACCGCCGCGTGGAGCTGAAAATCGTGCCGATCCGGGAACAGGATGTTTCCGGCTAAACAGGGACGGCCAAGTTCGCTCTTGCATTTTGGAACAGCTATCGGGCATCCCGTTCGGAACAAAAGAACAGGATGCCCGAATTCATGACTCAGCCCAATTTTTCCATCGACTTGTCCGGCAGCACCGCGATTGTGACCGGCGCATCATCGGGCTTCGGTCACCGCTTTGCCAGTGTCCTCGCGGCCTGCGGAGCCAAGGTGGCCTGTACGGCGCGCCGCCGCGAGAAACTGGACAAGCTCGTCGAGCAGATCCGTGCAGACGGGGGTACAGCCGAGGCCTTTGATCTTGATGTCCGCGAGGCGGAGCAGCTGGAAGCCATCGTCCCGACAGTAGCCGACAGCCTGGGTCAACCGGACATCCTGGTCAATAATGCCGGTATTCCCGATGCCCAGCGTGCGGTGAACATGTCCCGCGAACTGATCGACAATGTCTTCGATACCAATTTGCGCAGCGCCTATATCCTGTCGAACGAATTTGCCCGCCCGCTGATCAAGACCGGGGCTCCCGGCCGCATCGTCAACATCGCGTCCACCCTCGCCTTTCACTATGACGGCAATGGCGCCGCGCTCTATTCGACGACCAAAGCCGGCCTCGCCCGCATGACCGAAGCACTGGCGGTCGAATGGTCCCGGTTTTTCATCAATGTCAATGCGATCGCTCCGGGTGCTTTTTCAACCGAGATGATGGACGGCATGGTCGAAAGAATGGGCGATATCGCCAAACATTTCCCTCGCCAGCGCATGTGCCAGACCGAACAGATGGACAGCACTTTACTCTATCTCGTATCTCCCGCCTCGGAAGCGGTGACGGGAACGGTAATCAAGGTCGATGACGGACAAGGACCGCGCTGATAACCAGCGATAGGCGGCAATACCAAGGTGTGTCCGGCGCGAGCTGATCATGCTTGACCAGCATCTGCCCCGAGCCTCCAATTCTATTTTGCAGGCGGATCTTCCAGCGCAGCCCTGAACAGCAGCGAAGGCAAAAATCCTGTCGCATACTCTTCTTTGGTCATGGCTTCATCGCCGTCCTGATCAGCTCTTGAAAAATCATGTTCGAGAGAACGCTGATACTCCTCCTGCGAAATCTCACCGTCCGAGTTCAAGTCTCTCAATGCGAACAATATCCGCTTGGCCGCACCATATTGCGCGGACTGTCCAGCGCTCGCAGCGGTATATATAAGACCAAAGTCCCATTCATCGAATTCCGCTGCCGATACCGACGCATTGTCGTTATAGTCCATCGACAGAAACATGTTGTCGGCCATGTTTCGGGTTTCGGTTCGGTCAAGGCTACCGTCGTCATTCTGGTCTGTCGTTGAAAAGGCGGTTTTCGCAATGTCCCTGTTTTCCGGTTCGGGTTCGGCGGGTGCTGATTCGCCAGCTTCCTGCGAACAGGCAGAAAGGAGAATGCAGAAAATCGCTGTCGTTACTGCCGGTTTGTTGATCGTCACGTCGCACTCCGAGTTGAGTCATCCGCTTATTTGGTAACGAGCGGATATACGCAGCGATATGTTCGAAATCGCACATGATATGTGCGTTCCTGCAGATATCAGCAGAGACAGAAGGGCAAGCTAGATGTCCGTATAGCCCGCGCGATTTGGTTTTGGTTCTCCAACCTGATTCCGTGACCGGAGATATCCTTCTTTCCGCAGGCATTCCAAAAAGGCCTGAACCTTGGTGGAGCGGTGCAGGTCAATATGTGTGACGACAGAAAAACTGACATCCCACATGCGTTTGGGAGGCATGACTTCTACGAGATCAGGACGGACACGGGCTTCGTGGACAGGCAAAAAGGCAATCCCCAAGCCCGAAAAAAGAGCTGAAAACTTGGTATTCATATCGGCGCTGCGGAAAATGATGTTCTGATCCGGTACATGCTTCCGCAACCATTTGAACAGACCGAATTGCTCTTCGTCGCGATCTCTGCTGATAAACCTGTGATCGGCAAAGTCCTTCACCGATTCCGGCTTCCCGAATTTGTCGACGTAACTCTTGTGAGCATAAAGTGCAGAGCGAACCGTCACAAATGGCAGCGCGATGTTATCCGGTGCGAACTGGGATGGACCGGTACGGATAGCAATATGGGCATCGCCATATTCCAGACGGGCAACTTCCGGCCCGACAAGATATCGCACTACCACATCCGGATGTTCCGCCTGATATCGCCGGATCGCCGGGATCATTGTGTTGGTTAGCATATCGGTAGATGTGACAATCAAATCACCTGACAATTCCGTCGCTGACCCCTTGGAGCGTCCCAGAAACTGGGCAAACTGGTCGTCGGTGAGCCGGGCTACCCTGAGCAGGTCAACACCAATTTCAGTGGGAGTATAGCCCTTGGAATGGCGATGAAAGACCTTGGCCCCCAGTTCCTTCTCCAACGCATCTATTCGGCGAATAACTGTTGCCCGGTGGACCTTCATAGCAACAGCTGCCGCACTCACCGTGCCCAGCTTCGCCACTTGATAGGCCGTGCGAATTTCTGTCCATCTGTCCATTGAAAACCGTTCCAAATCTGTCGCGGGTTTGGTTGCAGATCAATGTAGCAAAAACGCACATCAAATGCATAATTGCTAAACTATACAGCAAAATTACAATGTGGCAGCCTCAACCTTTCACTGCAGAAAATTCGACATGTAAAAACCGGAGCGAGAATGAAAATACTGGCGTTCGCGGCAAGCAATAGTAGCCAATCCATAAATCGGCAGCTCGTTGATCATGCGTGTCTGGTCTTGCGCGAAGAAATTTCTTCCGACGCTGAAATCGAGATCCTCGATTTGAATGACTATGAGATGCCAATCTACAGCATGGATCGCGAAACGTCCGATGGCATTCCGGATCTGGCCCAAGACTTTTTTAACAAAATTGGAGCTGCGGACGCGCTGATTATTTCCTACGCCGAGCATAACGGGCTTTATACGGCAGCATTTAAAAACCTGTTCGACTGGTCATCCCGGATCGAAATGAAAGTGTACCAGGGCAAGCCGATGATAGCCATGTCGGCGTCGGTTGGGAAAAACGGCGGAGCCAATGTGCTCAAGACTGCCGTGGGATCAGCACCCTATTTTGGTGCCGAGATATGTGCCAGTTTCGCGGTTGGCCCGTTTGCACAGAGATTTGACAGCGCTGACCGAAAACTCAGTGACCCGGATCTGGCCGCAACATTGCGTCAGTCTCTCGCCACCCTCGTATCTACCCTCACTCAATCCGAAAGGTGACATGATGTCCAAATCTACCGTGACTCTCCTGCTTCGCATTTCCGCTATTCTCTGGGTAATCTGGGGACTCGTCCACGCTTTTGCCGGTATCATGACCATATCTCTGGATACCCCATCAGCCATTGCCGGCATTGCCGATGCCGTCGATCCATCAACTCTGGAAATGGCCTATCCCGATGCGGCCGGAGCGATAATCAATCAGCATGGATTCAACCTGCTATGGATCGGAATCGTGACCTTCATCGGCGGCCTGATAATCTGGCGGGAGAGCGTCACCGCCATATTTGTGACAGCGCTCATCGGCTGGACGACCGATCTGGGCTATTTTATTTTTGTGGATATGGGCGGCTATGTGAATTTTGTGCCGGGCACCGTGATGACCATCATATCAACGGCAGCCGTGATTTTGAGCTTCCTCGCCTATTTTCGTGGCATAAAGCTGAAACCTGGTAGCTGAAAAGCTGGCACAAGCAAGCTAGACCAGATCACCCATTAACAGTTTCGGTAGATCGCCACTCTCTCCGCGCGCTTCGGCCATAAGCTGGGCTTTCAGGGGCGGGATCCGCTGGATCATGCCAATCCCGAACCGTCGGATCGCGGAAGATGTGTCTCCGGGCAGACCAAACAGGCGGGTCAGAATGTCGGTGGCGGCAGATACCATCAAATTGTCGAGCCCGCGCCAGCGGTCATAGCGCGCCAATATCTGCGCGTCACCGAGATCGAGACCGGTGCGAGCCCCATCGACAATGGACTCGGTGAGCGCCGCAACGTCCCGCAATCCCAGGTTAAGCCCCTGCCCAGCTATCGGATGAATACCGTGCCCGGCATCTCCAGCCAGGGCCATCCGGGGCGCGGTCAGCTCCGCGCTGTGGTGAAATCCGAGCGGATAGGTCGCCCGGTCTGAAAGCAGGGTCATCTCACCCAGGAAGCCGCCGGACTTTTTCATCAGCTCCGCCTGAAACGCCCGCGCATTAATTTTGGCGAGCGCCGGGCCATCCTGTCGTGCGACTGTCCAAACAATCGCAGATTGATGCTGACCCTCGTCGTTGTCACGCATTGGCAGGATCGCAAAAGGACCACCTGAATAGAAGATTTCATAAGCCGTGTTTCCGTGCGGATGCTCGTGTGCGACGGTACAAATAATGGCGCTGTGATCATATTGCCATTTCGCCATGACAATACCAGCCTGCTCCCGCATCGCGCTTCCGCGTCCGTCGGCCGCAATCAGCAGCGGAGCGGTGATCTGCCGCCCGTCATCCAGCATCACACACACGCGATGCTCTTCCCGATCCACCGACTTGACCGAGGTCTCCATAAGCAGATCGATATGATCGCTGGCTTCGGAAGCCTCATAGAGAATACGCCGCAACAATCCGTTTTCGACCATCACACCCAGCGGATCGTCATCTTCATCCGGCCGAAAATCCAGTTTCCCGGGCTTCAGGCCGTCGTTGATCACGATTTGCCGGATCGGGCAGCCATTTGGCTCAAGCTCGTCGGTCAGCCCGATGGCGTCGAACATCTTCCAGCTGGAACTGTTGATAGCCGATACGCGAGCATCCTTGCGGGGATCAAGAAGATCGCTGGCCGGGGCGCGGTCAATCACGGCAATGCGCAAGCCGTGAGCCGCGAGGGTCAGGGCCTGCGTCAGTCCGATCAGTCCAGCCCCAAGAATGACAATGTCGGTATTCTGACCTTTTGCGTTCATGAAAGACTCTCGGGTTTCAGGGTGATTTTCCCAAGAATAGGCTCCACAAGCAGCATTTGCCAGATGCAAATCGCATGGGTGAACCCGGCCAATTATCTCGGCTCAATTCGCATCAAAACTTGACGGGGACTCCCCGATTCGCGCAAAGGTACCATGGTTAACAACGGCACGGTGTTTTGCGTGCCCTGCAGGAGGTCCCGAAAGAGTCATGGCGGGAAAGGCAAAAGAAGCAAACTGGCGTGATATCATGCGCTCCAGCCTGTTGCGAAGTAGCGCTCTGATCGGGGCAGTTTTACTGGGGCTGGGAACAATCATTCTGTTCCTCGCACTCGTCAGCTATTCTCCCAGCGACCCGTCATTCAACACGGCAGCCGGCAATGTCGAACATAACTGGATGGGATTGATCGGCTCCTATGTCTCGGACCTGTTGCTGTCCCTGCTCGGTATTCCGGTTGTCATTTTTCTGCCCCTGATTGCCATTTTCGCCCACCGGCTGTGGCGGGATATTGAACAGACAGAGTGGAAAAAGCAGCTCGGCTTGTGCCTGCTGGGTATTCTCCTGATTGCCTTTGGTCTGTCGCTCTGGTTTCCCGACAGCCAGGCTGAGCTGCCGGCCGGACCGGGTGGCCTTGGCGGCATGCTGTTTGCGAAAGTGACCACCGCCGGGCTGGACCTTGTTTCAACCAGCTGGAGCGGGCTGGTTTCCGGCCTGCTGACCGCGCTGACCGTAACGGGCGGACTGGTGCTAAGCTATTTCAGTTTGCGGCTTGACCGGCCCCTGTTCTCGATGCCGCAGATCAGCCTGCCAAAACTGCGGCGGGAGTCCGATAGCGGTCTGGTCATAGAGCCCGAAACTGGTGCCGCCAAAAAGCCCAGGAAAGCACCCGAGCCCCGGAAGTCAGTCAAACCGGACAACCGTCCGCCGCCGGAAATCAGCGACCGCGCGCTGCCGCCGAAAAAAGCCAGCCTCGGCAAGGGCAAGCAGGGGGATTTCTTTGGCCCCTATTCCCTGCCTTCGATTGACCTCCTCACGCCGCCGGAAGAGCAACCGAACAATGTCATCGACAAGGCCGGTCTGGAACGCAATGCCCGCCTGCTGGAATCGGTACTGGATGATTTCCACGTCAAGGGCACGATCAATGCCGTCCGTCCGGGACCCGTCGTGACAATGTACGAACTCGAACCCGCTCCTGGCATCAAGGCCAGCCGCGTCATTCAGCTGGCGGAAGATATCGCCCGCAACATGTCGGCCCTGTCCGCCCGCGTGGCAGCCATTCCCGGACGGACGGTGATGGGCATCGAATTGCCCAACCAGAACCGCGAAATGGTATCGCTGCACGAAATGATCGGTAGCGACAGTTTCGCTGACCAGACCGGGCAGCTTCCTATCATTCTCGGCAAAAACATCTCCGGCGATCCGGTGATTGCCGACCTCGCTCCGATGCCGCATCTGCTGATCGCCGGTACGACCGGGTCCGGTAAATCGGTTGGTCTCAACTGCATGATTGTTTCGCTGCTTTACCGGCTGACTCCGGATCAGTGCAAAATGATCATGATCGATCCGAAGATGCTGGAACTCAGTACCTATGATGATATCCCGCATCTGCTGGCACCGGTTGTCACGGAACCCACCAAAGCAATCCGGGCATTGAAATGGGCGGTAGAGCAGATGGAAGAGCGTTACCGGATGATGTCCTCCATTTCGGTCCGCAATCTCGCCAATTTCAATGAAAAGGTAAAAGCCGCCAAGGCCAAGGGCGAACCGCTGGGGCGCAAGGTCCAGACCGGATATGATCCGGAAACCTCCCGCCCGGTTTATGAGGAGGAAACGCTTGAATATGAGGTCATGCCGCAGATTGTGATCATCGTTGACGAACTCGCCGACCTGATGATGACCGCCGGCAAGGAAGTCGAATTCCTGATCCAGCGTCTCGCGCAGAAAGCCCGGGCGGCCGGTATTCACCTGATCATGGCCACCCAGCGGCCGTCCGTTGACGTGATCACCGGTGTGATCAAGGCCAATCTGCCGACACGGATATCTTTCCACGTCACCTCGAAAATTGATTCCCGAACCATCCTAGGCGAACAGGGTGCGGAGCAACTGCTCGGCAAGGGCGACATGCTCTATATGCCCGGCGGAAAGCAGCTGACCCGCGTACATGGACCTTTTGTTTCGGACGATGAGGTGCGCATGATCGCGGATCACTGGCGCGCCCAGGGATCGCCGGAATATATTCAGGCTGTGACTGAGGAACCGGAAGATGGCAGCTTCGCTCTGGATGGAGCCGATCTGTCGGATAACAAGGAAGACCGGCAATATGCCCAGGCCTGTCAGATTGTCTTTGAAGGCCAGAAAGTTTCAACCAGCTGGCTGCAACGCCAGATGCGGATCGGCTACAACACCGCTGCGCGGATTATCGACCGGATGGAAGAGGACGAATTTATCAGCCCGCCCAACCATATCGGCCGCCGGGAAGTCTTGCGCGATCAAAATGGCGAACCCATCTGACAGCCTCACAGATCAGGCAATTCAGCAATGGTTCAAATGCCGCTGGCTAACCATGCAGGCAGTTATTCAGGAGTTTTCAGGATGTTGAAATACGCATGGGCCCTAGCAGCAGCGCCAGTAGCATTGCTCGCGACTATTCCTGCCACCGCGCAGCAAAGCTCCACGACGAGCCTCGACCAGATTTCGGCCCATTTGCGCGCCATGACCACAATGACCGCCAGTTTCACGCAAACAGACCGGTCGGGCCAGACCCTGTCGGGGAAACTGACGCTGAAACAGCCGGGCCGAATTCGCTTCCAATATGGCAAGGAAGCCAATTTGCTGATCGTCGGCAACGGCAAATCGCTGACCATGATTGATTATGATGTGAACCAGGTCCAGCGCTGGCCGATCCGGAACAGTCCGCTTGGTGCACTGCTGAATCCGGAACGCGACCTTTCCAAATATGGCAAGATCATTCCCACCCGAAATTCCGATGTGCTCAGCGTCGAAGTGCGCGATCCCAAACGGCCGGAATATGGTGTGATCACAATGGTTTTCATCAAGTCGTCGAGCGGCCCGGCAGGACTCAGGCTGGATGGCTGGGTATCTGTCGATTCGAAGAATAACCGCACCACAATCCGTCTGTCGGACCAGAAATTCGGTGTCCCGGTAGCCAACCGCACGTTCAACTGGACGGATCCCAGAAAGAATCGTCGCGGCAGGCGATGAACGGAGGCCCCACCCCGATAAGGTGAACGCTTGTTATATTTCGTTCATCTAAGCGACAGAAATGGCGGCGTATAAGGATTACAGGGTGAAACGAGGCAGTCAGGTTTTCCCCCTGTTACCTGGCTTTACAAACTTCGGAGCATCCTAAGCGTGACGAACGCGAGTTAGCCCCCA
>JBCBZY010000079.1:0-9874 GCA_039815115.1 Pseudomonadota bacterium
CCCATGTGCAGACCGAGCGGTAGCAACAGGACGATGCCGGTGCGCGCCAAAATGTCGATCCGATAGGCCGTCTCCATGTGCCGCCGTCGTTCTTCCAGCGACAATTCCCGGTTGGTCACATGATAGCTGGTCTGAAACACCCCCCACTCGCCGCCGAGCCAGTAGACCATCGCCAGAATATGGATCCATCGCAGGATGCTCAATTCATTGGCTGTCAGAAATTCCATTTTTGCGTCCCTCCGCATCCATCCCTGTTCTGCTTCTAATTTGTCCGGACAAATTTAACTTGGCAAGAGAAAAATGCGCTGGCATGAAGAAAGGCCAAGAGACAGGCTGGAGCCAGGCATGAAACATCGCATCATTGAGGGACGACTGGAATATACGTCGCGCAAGCCGGAAATGGAGGGTCAGAACCGCGGGTTTGAAACCTTCATGTTCACCCATCACAGCGATGACAAGGTCACGATGCGCGCCCATTGCGAGATTTATGAACCCGAACCCACGGTGATGCGGGACATTATCTATGCGATGGACGAGAACCGCCAGCCGATGGACCTGCATGTGCGGCTGACCGTTGGCGACGAGTTCATGGGGTCTGGCTGGATGCTGTTCGATGGCGAGCAGATCGAAATGCAAAGCTATGGCCCATCCATTGGCCGGTTGTCTCAAAAAGTCTCCGCTGAACTCCCCCTCGACGGCTTTGGCACCCATCCGATTGTGTCCGACGGGTTCATGCTGTCGACCAAGGACTGGGCAGAACAGGACAAACGTCTGCTCAACTGCTATCTGCCCTCGCCCGATCATCAGGGCGCCACCCCGCCGCAAATTGCCCAGGTCAAGATCGGGGCCGTGTATATCGGCAAGGAAGAGGTCACGGTGCCGGCCGGCACATTCCAGTGCAAGCATCTGCAATTTGTTGATGACAGCAGCATCGTTCCGGGCACCGGCGGCATGGCCGGCGAACATCCACCCTATGATGTCTGGATCACTGATGACGAGGACGGGATATTTGTTCAGGGCGGTGTCGGCGGCTATATGATGACCTGGTATGAACTGGTTGAGCTGAAGCGATAAATTGAAAATCATCATCATCGGTGCTGGATTGGGCGGCTTGACCGCTGCAATTGCGCTGCGCCAAAAAGGTATCGATGTCGAAGTCCATGAAGCGGCTGGCAAGCTCGAGGAAACCGGTGCTGGCCTTACGCTTGGCCTCGGCGCGCAACATGTTTTTCGCGCTCTGGGCATTCAGTCGGACGTAGCTCGTCTCGCCTGCCCCGCCGGGACCCTGCCGTTCCTGCATTACCGCAATGCGCGGTTGCTCATGGGCAATTTCGATCATGGCGACGGCACGGCAGATGATGGCGAAGCAAATATCGTGCGCCATATCTACCGCGCGGACCTGCAGCAGGTTCTGATCGAATCACTCATGGGACTGGGCGGAGATATTCATACAGCGCACCGCCTCACAGACATAGATGATACCGGTGAACTGGCCCTGGCCCAGTTCGCAAACGGCGAGCAGGCGGCTGGCGACTTGATCGTCGGTGCCGACGGGGTCCGATCAGCGGTTCGGGCAATCCTGCATCCCGGTGATGAACCGCGCTTTACCGACCATGTCGCATTCCGGTTTCTGGTTCCGATGACGGAGGCCAGACCCTTTATGGAACAGGGCCGGAGCGCGATTTTCATTGGCCCTCAGCGAACCTTCAATCGCTATACCATGTGCCACGGCGAGATCGTGAACTGTGCCGGCCTAGTCGAAACGTCGGAACAGGTCCCCGAAGGCTGGTCGATCGGCGCGAACCGGGACGAACTGGCACAGGCATTTGACGGCTGGCATGCCGATGTCACGGGCTTGATCGGTCATGCATCGCAAATCATCAAATGGGGTCTCTATGATCGCCAGCCCCTGCCGAGCTGGTCGAGGGGCCGTGTCACCATGCTGGGAGATGCCGCACATGCCATGCTGCCATTTCTGGGGATGGGGGCGGCCATGGCGATTGAGGACGGCTATATTCTTGCCCGGGCACTGGAGATGGAGCCACATATCGCGAGCGCATTGCAACGCTATGAAAAGGCCAGGCAACCACGAACCGAGGAAGTCCATGCCGCTTCCATCATGCAGGGAAAGGTCACCCAGTCCATCGATCCGGATACATTCCGGCCATCTTCAGCCCCGATGAACAATATGGCAATGATGGCTTTTGATCCCGTGGCCACATCGATATAGGGGCAGTTATCCGTCGGTACGGATCAGAACTTTCCCGAAATGCGCACCGCTTTCCAGATGCCGGAAGGCATCGGGCGCGTCGGATCGTGTCCGACGGGTTCATGCTGTCGACCAAGGACTGGTCAGAAAAAGACAAACGCCTGCTCAATTGCTATCTGCCTTCGCCTGATCATCGCGGAGCTACACCGCCCCAAATTGACAATGGCAAGATTGGTGCGGTGTATATTGGCAAGGAAGAAGTGGCGGTGCCGGCCGGCACATTCCAGTGCAAGCATCTGCTATTTGTTGATGACAGCAGCATTGTTCCGGGTACCGGCGGCATGGCAGGGGAACATCCCCCCTATGACGTATGGATCACCGATGACGAGGACGGGATATTTGTCCAGGGCGGTGTCGGCGGCTATATGATGACCTGGTATGATTTGGTCGAACTCAATCGGTAAGCGGATCGGATTCTGGCCGGTATTTGCGTTGCTTATTGGTCCAGCGCAGACTTAACTGCCGCAACCGCGGAACCGGTGTGGGCATCAAGAAATCCATGCCCCTACTCGGGATGATCCCGTATTTCTCCGTTGGAGAGAAAAGGGGCAATGCGCATCGTGCACTCTGCCAGCTCGTCATTGGGGCGCAATACCGTTATGCGGTGCGGCAGGCTTTTCACAACATCCGGGAAGCCGGGAGCATAGGCAAAAGCCGCGCGGTGACCCCATTCATAATTCTCTCCGCCGCGCAGATTTTCAGCGAATGACTCGGCCATGATCTCAAGAGAAACACCAGGACCGCGATGGGTCACCACATTTTCCCACATCTTCCGGAACCGGGACCCTGCTTCATCCAGTGGAATTTCGCGAAACATTTCATGCATCTGCGCGAGCTCTTCCGCGGTCAATACCGGTGCGGAAATCATCACGAGTCCGCTAACCTGCTCCGGTCTCAGCCTTGCCGCTTCTGCCGCCACTTCCGATCCAGTATGATATCCCAGAATATCAATCGTTCCCAGGTCCAGTGTATCCACTACCTGCCACAGGCTTTCCGCATAGTCGGCAATCGTAACATGCGGCTCGGGCGGCGGTGGACCCGACTCACCAAATCCGGGATAGTCGTGGGCCAGAACAATCCGGTCCTCCGCACATTGTTCCAGAAATCCCGCAAACATCCGGCCCGACTTCGGACTCATGTGCAGACAGGCCAGCGGGCGGTGCTGCGGATCTTCCGATCGCGCCACCCGCAAATGGATCTGCCCGTACCGGCCATCGACAAATTGACGCACCACCTTTGGCATTTTTGAGTTTCCTCTCGCAGGAATGGCAGTCAACGGAGGCTTGCGGGGCTAGGCGCGCGCTGCAATCATGATCTTGCCCATATGGGCACCGCTTTCGAGGTGGCTATAGGCGTCTCGTGCCGCATCAAAATCAAACACGCTTTCGACTAGCAATTCGATTTGGTTTTCGCTCACCACATCCAGCGCCTGCTGCAGCATGGTACGGCTGCCAGAGGCAATGCCCTTGATGGTGATATTCTTGCCGATCAAAGCCCCTTGGCTGGCGCTGGATTGCGCCTGAGGCGTTCCGGACAGAGCGCCCAATGTGCCAATCCGGGCGTTGACGGCGCAAGCTTCCACCGTCTGTTCCATCGCCGGGAAACCCAGTGTGTCGACAACTACGTCGGCGCCACGGCCACCGGTCGATTCCAGCAGCGCCGCTGCCCAGTCCGGCCGGTCTCGGTAATTGACCAGGTGGTCCGCGCCCATCGCCTTCGCGCGGGCAAGTTTTTCATCGCTCGACGAGCTGATCGCAAATTCCATCCCCATCGCCTTGGCCAGTTGCAGCGCAAATATCGACACGCCACCGGTGCCTTGCGCCAGCACGAGGTCACCGGGCTTCGCATCACCAAATGCCAGCATCGCATGCCAGACCGTGCTACCCACAACAGAGAAGGTAGCCGCACTGCTGTCACTCACGGAGTCCGGGACGATGATTGCTGCATCTGCCGGCAGCACGATTTTTTCCGCCAGCCAGCCATCGGCGGTCACGCCTACATCCTGCGCAAAAACATGGAATCCATAAGGTCCGTCTTGCCAGGTCACAAAATGGGGAGCCATCACACGCTGACCGACCGTCAGTCCGGATACCCCATCTCCAACAGCTTCAATCACGCCAACGCCGTCAGACAAGGGCACCCGTTCGGCGGGCAGATCCGTGCCATAATCCCCGCGCAAGACCATCAGGTCGCGATAATTCAGCCCGGCCGCCGTCACCTTGACCAGCACTTCTCCAGGACCAGCCTGGGGCGCGTTCCGTTCGGCCATTTGCAGACCATCGATCCCGCTTCTCGCGCCGATTTGCCAAACCTTCATGCTTCGTCCTTCCCGGGTTCACGCAATGGGGCAAATAGCCGGTCGATAAACTGTTTGAGCTTGGCTTCCCGATCCTCCGGACTAGCGTCCAGTCCTTCCAGTGCCATCAACCGTTCTTCCTGAACCCACATCTCCTGGGCCATATTCATGACCACAGCGACAAACCGGTCCATGCCGGGATCGCTGAAAAATTGCGGCTGCCCATCCGGACCGTACAGATCCTTGGGTGTGCCATCCGGCTTGAACGCAGGTTCTGCCATCAGCGTTTCCAGGCCCCGAAACCGAACCACATGATGCCGTCAGCCAGCCGGCCGGTTGTCTCGCTGTCAACGGCATTGGCATCTTCATTTGCAATTGCATCGGTCACCGCATCCGCGCCGTAAATACCGATACTCGGGACCACAAACTGGAAATAGTCATCCGTTGCGAAGCCGCCGGTTTCGCAAAGCTGTTTCGGATCCTCATCGCGGTAGCCCTTGTAAAATGGCTCGCTATTATACCAGCTGTCCCAGTCGAGATAGAAACCGTCAAACGCGTTCATCTGGTTATTGGGCGGCAATTCCATGTGCAGCAGCAGACCGCCCGGCTTGAGCACCCGATGAGCTTCGGCAAAAGCCTGCGCGCGCGTCTTTCCGGAAAGCTCGTGCAGGAACATCGAGGAAAATACGAGATCGAAGCTGTTGTCTTCATAGTCCAGCGCATCGGCGCTCATCTGCTTGAAATGGACTTCCTGTCCCTGCATTTTCGCCCGCGCAGAAGCATAGCGCAGGCCGCCAGCCGCCGCATCAATCGCCTCGACATGCGCATCTGGATAGGTCTGTTTCCAGGGCAGGGTGTTGTGACCGATCGTACAGCCCGTATCGAGAATGCGTTCAGGCCGGAAGTCCGGGAACTTGCCGGATACATAAGCGGCCATGGACAGCCCGATATCATCCAGATTGGCGCCCATCAGTCCCATGGAGAAGACTGCCAGACCCTGATCGTAAACCGCGCCCGCCTCCAGCGATGATCCTCCTCGCGTATAGCTACCCGGCATCAGGTGGACTTCAATGGCATCCACATTACGTGGGATTTCAAGATCTGCATCCAGAGTGACCGACCCGGGACCAGCTTCTGCTGCAGCGGCTTCTTTCTCCATCCGCTCCAGATCTCGCTCAACAACTGCTCCCGCAGCGTTCCAAACCATCTTCTGCGCCTGGACCCGCATCGCCGAATAGATATTGAACGCCGGATCACCGCGCAGCGCCTGATGCGCTTCGTTGCTGGTTTCCGGCTGGCGCCCGGAATTCCGCGCGAAGGCCGGCGCGGCCCGCCGGTCATAGGCGGTCCGCATATCTGCCGCGAGATCATTGAGAATGAAGGAGCGGATACCCGATACAAACCGCCCACGGGCCGCCTCGTCCTGGGACAATTCGGGTTTCATCGGATGCTGCAATTCCACGCCCATAACCACTGCTCCTTTTTTCGCCTCACTATTCCGCGAGATTACACGGAATTCTCTGCTGTTTCAGCTATCAAAAATTCTGCTCGGCAAACGCGTCAATGACCGCTGCCTCTCCGCTTTGCCGGATCAGGGCCTGTTTGCGGAAAAACCGCATCAGCCCGCTGTCCCCCATCCGCGATGCACCGAGACCGGAATAGCCGAAACTCGACTTTTCTGCCTCCCATACCATGGAGGTCAGCGACCCGTCATTAATCGACACGGCGCCTGCATGAAGACGGGATGCAATGGCCTCCGCTTCTGCAATATCCGCCCCGATCACGGCTGCCGAGAGACCGAACTGGCTGTCATTGGCGAGACTTATCGCTTCTTCGACATCATCATAGACCGTCACCGGAATGACCGGGCCGAAATTCTCTTCACAGATGATCTCCATGTCTTTGCTCACGTCCGTCAACACTGTTGGCCGCAAATAGAGACCGCCATCCAGATTCTCGACCGTTCCGCCCGCCCGGATTGTAGCACCCTGCTCCACAGCGTCGTCGATCTGGCGCTGAGCGATCTGCGCCTGTTTTTCGAATATAAAGGGCCCGATATGACCTACCGATATATCCGGATGGTTCAATTCGACCGCCTCCGCCTGCCGGACAAGACTGTCGAGAAACGGCTCCGCGATGGCTTGCGCGACATAAACCCGTTCGATCGACTGACAGGCCTGGCCGGTATTGACGATACTGGCGCGCAGCGCGATCGATGCGGCCGTATCGGGATCGGCATCGGCCAGAATGATCATCGGATCCTTCCCGCCCAGTTCCAGACTGGCCGGAATGAAGGCCCTGGCCGCCGCTTCACCCACTTTTCGACCGGTTGCTACCGATCCGGTGAAACAGACATAATCGACATGGGCAATCATGGCCGCACCGGTCGCGCCATCGCCTTCGATCAAGGAAAGGACGGATGCCAGCTCAGGGATTTTGCTGACCGTTTCCATCAGTGGCCCGATGAAGCGCGGCGTGACTTCCGACGGCTTGATGAGCACGGCACAACCGGCCATGAGCGCTGGGATTGCGTCAATCAGAGCTAATGTCATCGGGAAATTCCACGGACTGATCACGCCAACCAGGGGATAGGGCACCAGCCGGGTCGATGTGGTGATCGTCGGCACCGAAGTGGGCTTTCCGGAAGGTTGCGCAGATGCGATCAGATCCGGCGCTGCATTCGCCCAGCGGCGGATCTGGCCAGGCACGCCAGCTGCCTCGATTTTCGATATCCCGCCGCGCCCCGTGTCATCCGTCAGGGCCGGAACAATGGATGCGAGATTAGCTTCAATAGCATCGGCCCACAGCTCGAGGATGGCACCGCGCTGCCCCGGGGTTTTGGCGCTCCATTCCGGCTGGCCGGTCCTCAGACGCGCGGCTTTCGCGCCAACCGCATTTTCATCCAGCGGAGCAATTTCATGGTCTGCTTCGCCAGTGCGAGGATTGCGTATCTTCACGGTCGCGCTTTCCAGTTGCGGAGCACCACATCACCCCGGGCGAAGTCGATGTCCGGACGGTCTGCCATAGCGGCAATCAGCTTCTCAAAACCGGCGATCCGGTAAGGCAGGCCCATGATATAGGGTGTCAGATGCATAGGCAGCATGCGGCCGCCATAATGCTCGGCTTCATCGACCAGCCAGTCCGCTGCATCGATCATTTGCTGTACATAGCTGTCAACTGACTGCTGCTGCACGTTGATGATCTGGCGATCGGACAATTCGTGGTTGAGCGGGATGTTGACGATTTCCCCGGCATCGGTGCGAAACTTGTAGGGCAGTTCATCATTCACCCAGTCGCACATATATTCCAGTCCGACTTCCGCCAGCAATTTCGCTGTGTTGAAACTCTGCGACCGGGCAATGGACAACCAGCCACGCGGACGCTGCCCGGTGGCTTTTTCGAGTGTTTCCAATGAGCTGCTGATCAAGTCGCGCTCGGCATCCTCGTCCATTCCGCTGGCAATGGTCCCGTTCATATCTGTCGAATGGGCAATGATTTCGTGACCGCCGCTGAGGATGTCTTCGATCAGCTGCGGATAGCGCTCGGCCACCTTGCTATTGGCCGCGACGGAGATTTTGGCGCCCACTTTCTCAAATGCCCCGAGCAACCGGTAAATCCCGATCCGCGTGCCATATTCCCGGGCGGTATAGTGCCGGTAGTCGGGATAGGCGGTCTGCATGTGCCCGGGCGCGCGAAACGGATCATCGCTCGGCACCATCGGAAAATATTCCAGACTGATGACCGGCCAGACCAGCAGCTTCACGCCGTTTGGCCAGATGACCGGCTCACGCTTGAAAAAATGGGACCAGGGATAATGGTCATGATCCATCCCCCGACCGCGTTTTGGGTATTCGAGATAGCTGCTGTCGAGGCTCATGCCGCACCCCGGTCTGCGCCCTGAACCGGTCCACAATGTCTCCCGCCTTGGCAATCCAGGCCCGTCCGTCCGCGGCGATATGCTCTAGCACGGACTCAAAAGGCCCGATGCGATGGGGTTGACCGATCAGATAGCTATGCAAGGGAATGCACATGACTGTCCCCGATTCCGCGCCCTCTTCCGCCAGCCGGTCATATTGTCGGATCAGCGTATCGGCATATTCGCGCGGGGACATGTTGTAGATGAAAAAGCCGTAATGGTCGTTGACTTCCAGGCTATAGGGAATGGCGGTCAGCTGGCCCGATTTGACCTTCACATCGGTGGGTTGGTCATCATGGTAAAGGTCGCAAGTGTAATCCAGTCCATATTCGGCCAGCAGATCCAGCGTTCTTGGCGTGTGGGTCAGGGCCGGTGCCAGCCAGCCACGGATCCGTTTCCCGGTCGCGCGTTCGACAGTCGCGATACTGTCCTCGATAATCGCCCGTTCCTGAGCCTCGTCCATGCCGTAACTGTAGCGGGTATTGTAAATGCCATGACTGAAAAACTCCCAGCCGCGCTGGTTCGCATCCTCGACCACTTCGGGAATATGATCACACAATGCCACCGACAGGCTGACTGAACCCGGGAAGCCATGTTTCGTCATCATTTCGGCCATGCGCCAGTGCGACACCCGATTGGCGTGATCGCGGTGACTGTAGCCGACCACATCAGGATGCGGCTTCGCCCAGCTTTTGCGATGCGGATTGGGGGCCGGATCCAGTTCGTAATATTCCAGATTGGGTGCCACCCAGACCGCGCAGGTCTTGCCTTCGGGCCATGCGATTTTCGGGCGGTTTCGCCAAGGTTGATAGTCGTAGAGCCCGGGATCGGATTTCGGCGCCTCCGCCATCAGCGCGCCTCCAGCCAGTCGATCACGGCCTGCACCGGTTCCACATCGGCATATTTGATCTGGAGGTCAGTAAGATTGGCGAAATGATAGCTCTCATGCTTGTCCGCGCAAGTCTCGATCGGGACAATGGTCCGATAGCCATGGCTCAGCGCATCCACGGCGGTCGCCCGGACGCAGCCGGAGGTCGAGCCTCCGGTCACGATCACGGTGTCGACCTTGTGCCAGACCAGATAGCTGGCGAGCGCTGTTTCGAAAAAGGCACTCGGCATGCGCTTTGTATATTGGAGATCTTCCGCGCCGATCACACAACGGGGATCCAGCTTGTGCCGTTCGCTTTCATATTTGATATTCTGTAGCGAGTCCTCGGTGTCAGTCCTTGTGCCCCACACACCGGCATCTCCGGCATCGCCCTTGTAAGCCACCCGGCTCCAGATGACCGGCATGCCGTTGTCCCGCGCCAGTGCAGAGATCCGGTTGATATGATCGATCTGATGCGGATCGGTCTCATAAGCGGTCTTGAACATATCCGTCCGGGTATAGGCC
>JBCBZY010000370.1:0-2482 GCA_039815115.1 Pseudomonadota bacterium
GAATTTGGCGCGCCCGACAGGAGTCGAACCTGTGGCCTCAAGATTAGAAGTCTCGCGCTCTATCCAGCTGAGCTACGGGCGCGCAATTCCGAAAATCCCTTTAGCTGCCTTTGCCCGGTGTGCAAACCGGGAATGGATATTACTGGATAAATTATCCGGAATATGATCTGGCGGCCCATGGAGAAAATGTCTTGAGCGAACAGATACAAAGGGCCACCGCGGCCAGCCAGAAAACACACAGCTTCCGCTATTTTGATTTTGTGATGGCTGCTTTCGTCACGATTCTGCTGCTTTCGAACATTATCGGGGCAGCCAAGCCGACCTATGTCACCATTGGCGGTGAACAGTGGATCTATGGCGCGGGGATATTGTTCTTTCCGCTTGGATATGTGATCGGCGACATTCTGACCGAAGTTTATGGCTATGCCCGGGCCCGGCGCGTGATCTGGGCCGGTTTTGGCGCGATGCTGTTCATGGCATTCATGAGCTGGGTCGTGGTTTCGCTGCCCCCGGCTGATGGCTGGGAAGGGCAGGCGGCCTATGAAAGCGTTTTCGGTCAGGTTCCCCGCATCGTCGCAGCTTCCATCATCGCCTTCTGGGCCGGAGAGTTTGTGAACAGCTATGTCATGGCGCGGATGAAAGTCTGGACGCAGGGCAAGATGCTCTGGTCGCGCACAATCGGCTCCACTGTGGTGGGGCAGGGCGTGGATAGCCTGATTTTCTACCCGCTCGCTTTCTGGGGCATCTGGGAGACATCTGCCATACTGACCGTGATGGCTACCAACTGGCTGTTAAAAGTCCTGTGGGAGGCGGTTTTGACCCCGGTCACCTATATTGTCATCGGTTGGCTGAAAGCCCGCGAAGGGGTCGACATCTATGATGAGCAAACCAACTTCACACCGTTCAGCACATCTACCTGACCAAGAGTTGACCGATGAGCGAATTGAACAAGCCCGTCATCATGACCGCCGTCATGGGCAAAGAGGACTTCGCCTGGGCCAATGGACTGCGCCAGCGTCATTTTCCGCCAGAACGGAATTTTCTGTCCGCCCATATCACGCTGTTTCACCACATGCCGCCGCAAGCACTACCGGAGATTCGGCAGGCCATTTCTGATCTTTGCAGAGATAATCCGAGACCAGCTGCTGAATTGTCAAAACTCATCCATTTGGGACGCGGAGTGGCCTATCAGTTGCACAGTCCGCAGTTATTGGCGATGCGTATGGAACTGGCAGAGATGTTTCACGGATTGCTGGTGGCGCAGGACCAGCAGACACCGCGCTTGCATATCACGGTCCAGAACAAGGTCGTGCCAGGAGAGGCCAAGCAGTTGCTGGAAAAGCTGGACGCTGATTTCACGCCCCGGCCCTTCGAGATTACTGGCCTCGCACTGCATTATTACATGGATGGCCCCTGGCAGGACATCGGAGAATGGTTATTTCGCGGTCGCTAGACGATCCCGACTTCTTTCAGCGGTATTTCGGTATTCGCAAGTTCTTCCCTGTCGAGGTTAAGACCTTCCACCACGGCCTTTCTTCCCTGCACATAATCCTTGGTCCGATTGACGCAATCGAGTGCGATCACCCTGTCATCCTGGAAATAGACGATGGAAAAACTGCGCTCATCAGGATTTCCGCGAATGACATAATCATCATGCCCCGTGGAGATTCCCACGGTTTGCAGCTTCAGGTCATACTGGTTCGACCAGAACCACGGGACAGCATTATATTCGCATTCTTCCCCGACAATATCGAGTGCGACGACCTTCGCCTGATCATTGGCATTCTGCACCGATTCCAGCCGGATGAGCGCGCCCCCGGCAAACGGATTACTGTGCGCCGCACAATCGCCAATTGCATAGATATTCTCGAGGCTGGTCCGGCAATGCTGATCGACGTCCACTCCGTTTCCTGCCGCTGCTCCGGCAGCCACAAGCGGTCCGGTTTCCGGAATGATCCCGATTCCCACGATGAACATGTCACCCGGCAGTGAACGACCGTCAGCCAGCTCCACTGCCGTTGCCAAGCCATCCTCACCAGTTTGGAAGGACTCGACCATCGCGTTCAGTTCGACGGTCACGCCATGGTCGCGATGTTCCTTTTCATAGAAACGTGAAAGCGGCTTTCCCGCGACCCGGGACAAAACGCGGTCAAGGGATTCCACAACCGTGACAGACTTGCCCAATTTGCTGAGTACTGCTGCTGCTTCGAGACCGATATATCCGCCGCCAACCACGACAACTTTCTCAACGGTCGGCAGGGCCGCCATGATCTTGTCGACATCTGCGCGGGATCTGACGGCATGTATATTGCGGGCCTGACTGCCTGGACAGTCCAGCATGCGGGGTGATCCGCCGGTGGCCCAGATCAGTTTGCCGAAACTGACTTCTTCATCGGATGTCAAAACGACAAACTGACCTGCGGGATCAACTTTGGCGACTCTGCGACCGGTCAACAGTTCGATATCGCGCTCGCCCCAAAAA
>JBCBZY010000375.1:0-2422 GCA_039815115.1 Pseudomonadota bacterium
ACGGCAAGATCACCCCCTATCTCGACATCCCATTCCAGCATGCCGCTCCCAATGTGCTCAAGCGCATGAAACGCCCGGCCAACGAGGCGAAGGTGCTGCAACGGGTGAAAAGCTGGCGCGACATCTGTCCGGATCTCACCATCCGCTCGACCTTCGTCGTCGGCTTCCCCGGTGAAACGGAAGAGGATTTTCAATATCTGCTCGACTGGCTCGAAGAAGCCCAGCTCGACCGGGTTGGCGGCTTCCGCTTCGAACCCGTCGAAGGCGCCGCGGCCAATGATCTCGACGGTGCGGTGCCGGAAGAAGTCAAGGAAGAGCGCTACCAGCGCCTGATGGAAAAAACCGCGGAAATCAGCGCTGCCAAACTGCAGGCAAAGGTCGGCCGGACACTGCCCGTCATCATTGATGAAATCGGCGAACCTGACGAGGATGGCGATATCGGCGCGACCGCCCGGTCACAGGCCGATGCCCCGGAAATCGACGGCAATGTCTTCCTGCGCAGTGCTGGAGAGACGCTTGCCGTCGGAGATATTGTCGATGCGCTGATCGAAGATGCCGACGCGCACGACCTTTATGGTGTGCCGGTCAGCTGAACGAGCTGCTCCGGCTGATTGAAGCTAGTGATCAAATCCCGGGTTCGTCCGGCCGAGCTTGCGCATCAGGCCGGGCCAGATCAGGTTGTCGCCAAGTCCCGGTGCAAAGGCAGGCGCGCTTTGCTGGAAGACGCGGTGCCCCATCTCTTCGCTTTCTTCATGCAGCTTGTCAGCGCTGCCCACTGACTGGGCCATGATCTGGGTCTTGCAGGCATTTTCGAGGAAATACATGCGCAGAAACGCGATGGCGCAATTCGGGCCGACGGTCAGCGTCCCGTGATTGCGCAGGATCAGAAGGCTCTTGTTGCCCATGTCTGCGATCAGCCGCTCGCGTTCTTCGAGTTCCAGCGCGATGCCTTCATAATCATGATAGGCGACATCATCATGGACCTGCATCGAAAACTGGGTGTAGCGGCGCAGTCCGTCCTTTTGAACCGAAACGGCAATGCCATAAGGCGTGTGGACGTGGATTACGCAACCGGCGTCCTCGCGGGCGCTGTGCACGGCGCTGTGGATGGTGAAGCCGGCCGGATTGATGAAATAGGGCGTATCCTGTTTGATATTGCCATCGAGATCGATCTTGACCAGAGACGAGGCGGTCATCTCGTCGAACATCACGCCATAGGGGTTGATCAGGAACCGCTCTTCTCCATCTTCGTCCGGCAGGCGGGCGGAGATGTGGGTGAAGACCAGATCGGTCCAGGCATGCATGGCACAGAGCCGATAAGTGGCCGCCAGGTCACAGCGAAGCTGCCATTCTTCGGGCGAGACTTTTCCCTCCAGACGATCGATGGTCGACGGATCGGGAATGTTGAACCCGGCGGATACGGGCATTGCGGTGGCGGCATCTTTGACGGCGGTGGCCATGAGTGTTTCTCCTGACAGAATATGGTTCGGACGGAACGCCAGCTGGCATTCCTTGTTCTTTGCGGTCCGGAAGGTAGCACAAGGATTTTTGCTATGCCAGCCGCAGCAAGGCATATGGTCGCTATTCTTGTCGGCGATAGATAATGTCTATTGCAAATCATTATTCTTGACCATTGTCCGGTTCAGTCTGTTAGGTCCCGTCAAAAGGTATTACGGGAAGATCATATGACAACTGGTGGTTCGGAGACGTTGAACAAGGGTGTATTTGGCTGGATCGAGAGGACCGGCAACAAGCTCCCGGACCCGGTTTTTCTGTTTTTCTATCTGATATTGTTTGTCATTGCGCTGTCGGTTGTTGCGGACTGGCTCGGCTGGTCAGCGGTCCATCCGGTGGCAATTGACCCCGATACCGGGCAATCCCAAGTGATTGCCGCTACTGCTTTGCTGTCGGCCGAAAACATCCAGCGTCTCTGGGTCGAGATGCCCAAGACTTTCACACATTTCCATCCACTCGGTTATGTGCTGGTCGTCATGCTCGGCGCAGGTGTGGCCGAACGGTCCGGGCTTTTCGGTACGGCTATGCGGGCTGGCGTCAGTGGCGCACCGACCTTTCTGCTCACCCCCATTGTTGCTTTGGTGGCGATGCTGGGCAATCTGGCGGCAGATGCGGCCTATGTTGTTCTGATTCCACTGGCAGGAGTGATTTTTGCCGCCGCCGGTCGTCATCCGATTGCAGGAATTGCGGCGGCATTTGCCGGTGTATCTGGCGGCTTTTCAGCCAACCTGTTCCCTGGCCAGCTAGATGCACTGCTCTTCGGTATCACCCAGGCCGCGGCGGAAACTGTCTTTCCCGGCTGGGACGCAAATATCGCGGGCCACTGGTATTTCATGCTGGGGATGTCCTTCGTGTGCCTGCCAGTCAGCGGGTACGTCACCGATCGTGGCAGTGAGCCGCGTCTCGG
>JBCBZY010000199.1:0-5361 GCA_039815115.1 Pseudomonadota bacterium
AGACGACTCGCACGAAACTCGAACTGGATATTCGCGATCTCGACGCCTTGCAGGAACTGGCCAATATTCTCGCTCCCTATGCGGGAGGAAAAAGCCAGCTGGTTGCCCGGGTTCCAGGAGAGAATGGTGGCTCAATAGAATTAAGTCTGGGAACCGGGTTTCAACTGGATGCCCAGATTGCAGAGATGCTGGACAAGGTGCCGGGGCTGGAAAATATTCACCTCGGTCCGGCCGGTCTGCCAGGCAAGGCGCGTCCGAATTTAAGACTTGTAAGCTGATCTGATTCCGGGGAAAACCCGAACAAACAAAATTGACGGAGAGATTATATGGCCGGAGCAATGCAGGCGAGTGCGCTCAAAATTTCCAATCTGATCGACCATGCGGCGCGTGAACATGCGGACCGGGAAATCGTTACCTATTGGGCTGACGGCTCCCTGACCCGTTCAAACTGGGGCGAAGTCGGACGGGAATCGCGCAAATTTTCCCAGGTTTTGCAACGTCTCGGCATGCAAAAGGGCGATCGGATTGCCACTATTGCCATGAATCACGTGCACCATCTGATCAGCTGGTACTGATCAGCCGGGATCGGAGGCATCCTCCACACCGTAAATCCCCGGCTGTTTGAAGAGCAACTGGTATACATCATCAACCATGCGGAAGACCGGGTTCTGTTGTTCGACAAGATGTTCACGCCGATTATCGAAATGCTCAAGCCGCAGTTGAAAACGGTGGAACATTATATTCAGTTCGACGGCGAAAAAGGCGATTATCCCACATTTCGTGAGCTGGTTGACGCGGAAGATGGAAAATTCGAATGGGTTGATGTCGATGAAAACGACCCGTGCGGCTTGTGCTATACCAGCGGCACGACCGGCAACCCCAAGGGCGTGTTGTATGAACATCGCTCCAATGTGATTCACGCCATCACTGAGGTGCAGCCCGACGTTATGGATCTGGCAACGGGATCCGTTATGTTGCCAGTTGTTCCGATGTTCCATGCCAATGCCTGGGGCCTGCCATTTGCTTGTGCAACTGTCGGCGCGAAGATGGTGTTTTCGGCGAGCAACGAAGCACCGGTGTTGTGGAAACTGATTCGGGAAGAGGGCGTCACGCATAGCGCTGGCGTACCCACCGTCTGGCTGTCGATGTTCGCTGACATGGACGCCAACGGCGGCGACTATGGCGCGCTGCGCGTTGTCGTTATCGGCGGATCCGCTTGTCCGCGGTCGATGATCGAGCGGTTGATGAAGAACGGTATCCGGGTCGCTCATGCCTGGGGCATGACCGAAACTTCGCCCATTGGAACGACCGGTGCCAAGCCGGCGAACTGGGACGAACTGGATTTCGATGCCCAAGTTGATGTCATCTGCAAACAGGGGCGGCCACCATTTGGCGTGGAACTGCGGGTTGTTGATGAAGAAGGCAATATCCAGCCGAGAGACGGGGAATCGAGTGGGACTCTGGAAATCAGGGGTCCGTGGATCATCAAGCGCTACTATCGCGCCGATGAAGACGCGGTCGCCGATGATTTGTGGTTCGATACGGGCGATGTCGCCGTGTTGCATCCTGATGGCACAATGCAGATTACCGACCGCGCGAAAGACGTGATTAAGTCGGGCGGCGAGTGGATCAGTTCGATTGAGCTGGAGAATGCGGCTGTCGGCTGCCCGGGTGTTGCCGAGGCGGCTGCGGTCGGTGTCTATCATCCCAAATGGGACGAGCGGCCGTTGCTCCTGATTGTGCGCAAGCCGGAGGCTGATGTGACTGGCGAAGATGTTATTGCCTTTTTGCAGGACAAGGTCGCCAAATGGTGGCTGCCAGACGAAGTCAAATTTGTTGACGAGCTGCCACATACGGCGACCGGCAAAATCCTGAAGCGCGCTCTTCGCGACGAATATAAGGGCTATAAACTCGCGAGCCTGGAGGAAGCCTGAGCAGGTCAGTCGCAAACAGGATTCAAAACAGCTCCATTTGACTGCCCGGCAAAATCGGCCGCTTGAACAAGTCGGTCCTCAGCGTGAATTTACTCGTGCCCAGGCCGTGTTTGCGGACGGCAATCTGTGTGCGTTGATGTAGCAGTCTGGCCCAGGGTCCAGATCCCCTCATTCGTTCGTGAAACCGCGGATCATTCCTTTTGCCACCCCGCATGGACGCGATCGTATTCATCACCTTGTCCTTCCGGTCCGGAAAATGGGATTCAAGCCATTCTTCAAATAGCGGAGCCACTTCGTGGGGCAGACGCAAGGGAATGATGGACAGACTGGACGCTCCTTTTGCGGCGGCAGCTTTCGTGATCGATTCGATCTCGTGATCCGTGATGGCTGGGACAATCGGGGCGATATTTACATGGACATAAACTCCGGCTTCACTGAGTTGTCGAACGGCATCGAGACGCTTGATTGCGGACGGAGCGCGGGGTTCCAGAAGGCGATGAATGTGCCGATCCAGAGAAGTGACGGAAATCGCGACCGCGACCAGATCGCGTTTGGCCAGTTTCTGCAAAATATCGAGATCATCAACAATGCGATTTGATTTGGTGGTGATCGCCACCGGATGACTCGTCTCTTCCATGACGTTGAGAATTTCTCGCGTAATCCGGTAATCCTTTTCGATCGGCTGATAGGGGTCAGTGTTGGTTCCAAGGGCGATCGGTGTTGGATTGTAGGACGGCCGCGCCAGCGTTTGTCGAAGCAATTTCGCTGCATCGGGCTTGGCGAAAAGGCGGGTTTCAAAGTCCAGGCCCGGAGACAGGTCGTGATAGGCATGCGTCGGCCGGGCATAACAATAAACGCAGCCATGTTCGCAGCCACGATAGGCATTGATGGATCGATCAAATGGCAGGTCAGGCGAGGCATTAAAGCTCAGGATGGATTTGGGATGCTCTATCGTTACTTCGGTGCGAAGTTTGGGCAACGGCAGTTCTTCCAGCGCTAGACTATCCAGCCAATCACCATCGGCTTCCCGCGAAGGCATGTTGAATCGGCGGCTTTCGGAGTTACTGACGGCTCCGCGCCCTTTTAGGGAAGGGGCATCCGAATGTTTGGCATGAGACGGCATGCCGTAATATTAGCATGAGAACATAATAGGAACAAGTGGATTTTGATGCTTCGGGAAAGCCCTATTTTTCAAGCAACCTGGGCATTAGCTCAACAAAATTGCAGGGCCGGTGGCGACTGTCGAGTTGCGTGTCCAATATGCCGTCCCAGCCATCCTTCACAGCGCCGTTGGATCCGGGTAATGCAAAAATGTAGGTTCCGCGGGAAACGACTGCGCAGGCCCGAGACTGCACTGTGGAAGTCCCGATGCTCTTGATGCTGAGCCAGCGGAACATCTCGCCAAAGCCGGGAATATCCTTATCCTTCACATCATCCAGAGCCTCGGGGGTAATGTCGCGTCCAGTCAGTCCAGTACCACCAGTTGTAATGATCGCGTCAACTGTTTGGTCATCAATCCACTGATTGAGTTGTTCCACGATTTTGGCTTTCTCATCCCGAATAAGGATCCTTTTGTGAAGAAGATGGCCTTTTGCTTCAATCCGATCGGCCAGAATGTCTCCCGAACTGTCTTCCTTCAGCGTTCGGGTATCCGACACGGTGAGCAGTGCGATGTTTATCGGCTTGAATGGACGGCTTTCATCTATCGGCATGCAGGGTCTCCGGGAATTATGTCGATCAGTATAGCCCATATTTTCAGGGAATTTGAAACCATAATGAATAGGGGCTTTTCGCGGGCTCGCGAACCGTCTAATCGCTTGGGTTAATGTCCAACGTTCCTGACCTTACAGCTGTCATATTGGGACTTGTGCTGGCCGCCTGGCTGGGGGCAGCCGCTTGGGCTGTGTGGACGGGTCTTGCGATGAAAAGCAAGGCACAGGCCACGTTGCGGCAAACCGGCCGGCTGGGACGGTTGCTGGAAACATCGCCAGCGCTGCCGCTTCTGGTCCGATCTGACGGCAAGCTCGAGGCTTCCCAGCGCCTGATGCACTGGCTCGGCTTTGACCATTTGCCCGCACATATTTCGGAATTGCATGCCGCCGATGCCGGGATGAGCCGCGATGATCTGGAAAACCTGTCGAAGGAAGTGAACCTGGCGCAAAAATCGGGAAGCGAGTTTACCCGAGCGGTTCAGGTGATCGGCTCGGAAAAGTCGCTTCTGATCAAGGGCGGACTGGCAGATCCCAAAATTGCACCCAATGGGAGCGCTTTGTTATGGGTTTTTGATGCCACGGAAAGTCAGGCCGAGATCCGAAGACTGCAGGAAGACAATGACAATGCCCGGGCGGCCTTTGACGCGCTGTCTGCCCTGATTGAAGCAGCGCCCATGCCCATGTGGCACCGCAATTCCGACTTTCAGCTGACTCTGGTCAACAGTGCCTATGTCCGCGCGGTGGATGCGGAGAATGGTGCGCAAGTTGTCGAGCAGGGGATTGAGCTTGTAGAAACGATCGATGGCCTGAGCCCCAATGACGCAGCAGCGCGGGCACTTGAAAAAGGTACGCCGTTTGAACGTGTTGTTGCCACAACAATTGGCGGCCAGCGCCGGATGACCCAGGTTGTGGATGTACCGCTCGGAAAATCCGGGATTGCCGGTTATGCGATCGATATTCAGGAACTGGAAGATGCGCGCAAGGAACAGCGGCGCTTTAGTGAATCGCAGCGCGACATGCTCGACAAGATCTCGGCTGCAGTGGTCCAGTTTGATGCCGATAAATCGCTGAAATTCTGCAACCTCCCGTTCCAGCGCATTTTCTCGATGCGCCAGCAGTGGATTGCTGAACGGCCGGAATTCCCGAGAGTCCTGGACCGGATGCGCGAGATGAACCGAATCCCCGAGGTTCGGGATTTCCCCGAATGGAGGGAAGAAAAAACCCACTGGTTCCAGTCGAAGGATTCGATAGAGGAAAACTGGCTGCTGGCGGACGGAACCCATTTGCGAGTCCTCGCGAACCCGACCCCTGACCGCGGACTGCTGGTTATATTTGAGGATCGCACTGAGCAGGCCCAGCTGGCCAGTGCACGGGATATTCTATTGCGGGTGCGCACCGCGACTTTCGACAATCTGTTTGAGTCCATTGCCGTTTTTGCAGCCGACGGAAAACTCAACATCTGGAACCACCAGTTCGCCAGCAACTGGCATCTCGACGAAGAAGAGCTGGGCACGCATCCTCGCGTAGACTCGCTGATGCAGAAGATGGCGGGCCAGTTGAAACAGCCCGCCCGCATTTCCGAAGTACGTGAAATGGTCAGAACCGCAACATCGGAACGTGTGCAACAGGAGGGCCGGATCACGTTCGCGGATGGAAGAAAATTCCAGTTTGCCGCCATACCGCTCCCGGACGGTAACGCGCTGTTTACGATGCTG
>JBCBZY010000243.1:0-4497 GCA_039815115.1 Pseudomonadota bacterium
AACCGTATTTGTTGACGCGGGCAAAGGTGGCGAGTGAGTTGATCAGACCGATATTCGGGCCTTCCGGTGTTTCAATCGGACAGATCCGGCCATAATGGGTCGGGTGCACGTCGCGGACTTCAAAGCCGGCGCGTTCACGTGTCAGACCGCCGGGTCCAAGCGCCGACACGCGGCGTTTGTGCGTGACTTCGGACAGCGGGTTGGTCTGGTCCATGAACTGCGACAGCTGGGAGGAGCCGAAAAATTCGCGAACTGTGGCAACCGCCGGCTTGGCGTTGATCAGGTCGTTCGGCATCACGGTCGAGACATCAACCGAGCTCATCCGTTCCTTGACCGCACGCTCCATGCGCAGCAGGCCGACGCGATACTGGTTTTCCAGCAGTTCGCCCACCGAACGGACACGGCGATTGCCGAGATTGTCGATATCGTCAATCTCGCCCTTGCCGTCCTTCAGATCGACCAGCGTCTTGACCACGGCGAGAATGTCTTCCTTGCGCAGAACCGTATAATCGTCCGGTGCATCGAGATCGAGGCGCATGTTCAGCTTGACCCGGCCCACGGCACTGAGGTCGTAACGCTCGGGATCGAAGAACAGGCCTTCGAACAAAGCTTCCGCGGTTTCGCGGGTTGGCGGCTCGCCGGGACGCATGACGCGATAGATATCGGACAGCGCATCGTCCCGCGTATCGGCCTTGTCGACCTTCAGCGTGTTGCGGATCCACGGACCAGTCGTGACATGGTCGATGTCGAGCAGCTCAAGCTGGTCAATGCCGGCCTTGTCGAGCTTCTCGAGATTTTCCAGGGTCACTTCGTCGCCGGATTCGATATAGATCTCGCCGGTTTTCTCGTTGATCAGATCAAAGGCGCTGTAGCGGCCGAAAATTTCCTCGGTCGGAATGACAACATTTTTCATGCCGTCCTTTTCCGCCTTGTTCGCGCCGCGCGGCGTGATCTTGTTATTGGCGGCAAATACGACTTCGCCGCTGTCGGCGTCGACAATGTCAAATGCCGGCTTCTGGCCGCGCCACTGTTCGGTGACGAACGGAATGGTCCAGCCATCCTTGGCACGCTTGTAGACAATCCGGTTGTAGAACAGGTTCAGAATATCTTCTTCCGAATAGCCCTGCTTCAGGATGCCGGTAATCTCGGCGCTTTTGGTGCGACCTTCGTCTTCAATCTTGCCCTGGATTTCGATCGCGCCCATCGGCTCCTTGATCGTGATCCGGTTGCCATCAATCTCGAGGATTTCGGCAGGCTGTTTCATGCCGGAAACGCGGACCATTTCGCCGACCTTGAAGTCCGGCTTCTTCTCCTTGACCTCGATCGTCGCGTCGCCGAGCGAACGCAGCAGCGCGGTCACCGGCAGCTTGCGCTTGCGGTCGATACGGACGTTGACAATATCCTTGGCGTCAAATTCGAAGTCGAGCCAGGAACCGCGATAAGGAATGACGCGGGCGGCGAAGAGGAACTTGCCGCTGCTGTGGGTCTTGCCGCGGTCATGGTCAAACAGCACACCGGGCGAACGGTGCATCTGGCTGACAATCACGCGCTCGGTGCCATTGATGACGAACGTGCCGTTCTTGGTCATCAGCGGCATGTCGCCCATGTAAAAGTCCTGCTCCTTGATATCGAGAACCGAACGCGCTTCGGTTTCAGGATCGACTTCAAACACGATCAGACGCAGCGTCACTTTCATCGGCGCAGCATAGGTGATGCCCCGCTGACGACATTCCTCGACATTATATTTGGGATCTTCGAGCTCGTAATTGACGAAATCCATTTCGGCAGTGCCGGCAAAATCGCGGATCGGGAAGACGCTGCGCAGCGTTTTTTCAAGACCGGACACATAGCCGGTTTCCTTGTCGGACCGCAGAAACTGCTCATAGGATTCGCGCTGAACCTCGATCAGGTTCGGCATGTCGATCACTTCGTGAATATCACCGAAAATCTTGCGAATGCGTTTCTTGCGGGTGGGGGTGGGAGCCGTCGTTTTTACCGATGCTGCTTTCGTCGCCATATATAAAGTGCCTTCTCGCCATCACCGGCCTTTCCCTAGGGTTTGCCGGTGGAAAATCAGATATGTGAGGCGCTTCAAAACTGCAAAAAGCCGCATATCTCCATGCCGGGAATCCGGAAAGGAAATTGCAGCTTCTAGCGTCCTGAAAACCGGTCAGATTTCATTTCCTGCGGCGCGCTGCGCAACTGCGTGCCCTGTCTCGAAACCTGTGGTGAGACAGCGATATAGGGAGATGTTGGATTGCGGTCAAGGGGTGGAGTCATCGAATCATCCGGGGATTGCGCTGGACCAGCTGGACGCTTGTTCGGTTCGTAGGGTCATTCCCAATATTTATTGAAAAACAATAAAACAATTGACGTTTATCGATATTAGTATATTGATAAACAATAAATCACGACGAATCAGAAATGGAATGTAATATGAACGAGACCACCAAAGCCCCTGAAACCAATGATATCGTGCTGAAATCCACCCGCGGATTGCTGATCGTCACCAAATGGCTGATGCTGCTTGGCGTCACCGCGCTGACCATCACGATCCCTGTCCTGCTGTTTTTCGCAAGCGAGGTGACGGCCGAAATGGCGAATACATTCGTCACGCCGCCGGGCACCGAAGTTGTCTGGATGATTGTGGGCCTGATGTTGCTGGGCATGATCATGATGCTGATCACTTTGTTCGGCATCAACCGGCTGCGCCGGATTGTCGACTCGGTAAGCGAAGGCAATCCCTTCACCCGGATCAACGGCACCCGGTTGCGCGGCATGGGCGTCGCGGCTTTCGCGATCCAGATTGTCACGTTCTTCGGCAGCCTGCTCGCCAGTGCAATGGTCGCCACGCTCGGCGAAGTTCAGCCAGGAGAAGATTTCAGCATGCATATTGAAGGCGGCCTGTCCATCTCCGGCATATTGCTGGTCCTGCTGCTGATCATCCTCGCCCGGGTCTTTGACCGCGGCGCCGAGATGCAGGACGAACTGCAGGGCACTGTCTGATGGCGATCACAGTAAAGCTCGACGACCTGCTCCATGACAACCGGATGACCCTGTCCGAATTGTCGGAGCGGGTCGGCATCACCCTGGCGAATTTGTCAATCCTGAAAACCGGCAAGGCCAAGGCCATGCGTTTTTCGACCCTCGAAGCAATCTGCCGCGAACTGAAATGCCAGCCGGGCGATCTTTTGTCTTACGAGAACGAGGATCAAAGCGAATAGCTTGCAAAGTTTCACCGATATGCGATCTGCTTACATAATGCTCCCGGCATAAAGCCGGAACTGGCAGGAGCGATACGATGTGGACGGATATAATTGAGCTCTATGCCGGGAGCTGGCACTTCCTAATTCTGTTCCCGCTGCTGTTCCTTGTTCCCGTTGTCGCCGAACTGGCCCAGCATGCGGCCGAAGTCCGAATTGGTATGTTCCGCAAAGGCGTCGACTCTGCAGGGCTGGCCGACCACCCGCTGCGCATGCAGTTTGGCTTGATAAAAGTCGTTGCGATGTTCCTGCCGGTCTACTGGGTCACTCGCTATTTCGGATTTGGCCCGGAGAGCGGAGAAGTGGCGGCTATAGATCCGGTTGCCATCCGGCTGCTGATCCCGGTCTTTCTGCTCACCACCGGTCTGACTTGCATACAACTGCTTCTCACGCCCAGGCTGGATGGCAAGATTGGAAAACTCGCAGGGCTGGCTCTGTTTTTTGTCACCTTTGTCGGGGGAATATACATCATCCCGTGGCAGGTAGCGGCGGCACTGGGAGATGAATCCATCGGCTTCCTGCGGTCATTCGAAATCCTGCATGGAAGTTTCTGGTGGAGCCTTTTGCTGTTCCTGGCGGCTTTCGTGCCGGTCACGATCCCGCACTATATGTTACACAGTCTCGCGATCGGAAAATCCCGGATCGTGATGTGGGCCATCCTGATATTCGATTCCCTGCTTGTCGGTTATCTGGCCGTGCTTCTCGCTGGCGCAGGATATTTTATTGCCAGGAATGCGGCGGCATTTCATTCACTTCCGTTTCCTTCCGGGTGACCGCTCAGCAATCGGCGAAGCTGGTCATCAGGACGACTTTTCGCACCATGTCCGGATCATATTCGATCTGGCCATCGAGGATCAGCATCGCGAGGCCGTGGACGAGGGACCAGGCGTGTAGCGCCGCGGCGGCGCGTTTGTCGGCGGGCATGTCTTCCGGCATGGATGCGGTGATGCCGGCGCGCAATTGATAGAAGGCCTCTCCCATCCGGGTTGGATTTCCGGCCTCCAGATCGACCTTTCCCACTCGGTCGTAGATCAGCCGGAGCAGGGCGGGGTGCTCCACCGCCCAGCGAACATAGGTCACGCCCATTTCCCCGAAACCCTCGACCCCGCCGCCGACGGATTCGGCGGCTTCGGCCTGATGGTTCCCCAGCTGATCAAGGCCTTCCAGCGCCAGTGCATCAAGCAGCGCATCCTTGTTCGGGAAATGGCGATAGAGTGCTGTCGCCGAAACCCCA
>JBCBZY010000295.1:0-3729 GCA_039815115.1 Pseudomonadota bacterium
CGAGGCGACGATGATGGTCGGGATTTTCCAGCGGGCAAACAGATCAGCGTAGAGGAAATTTTCGTTAATCGGGACCAGCGCGCCCCCGGCTCCTTCGATCACCAGTGGCCGGACTGTTTCGGGAACCTCCAGATCATCTGCGGAAATCTCCAGGCCTTCCTGTGCTGCAGAATAATGTGGAGAAGCCGGGATTTTCAGACGGTAGGTCTCCGGCAGGATATGGTCTGCGGGCAGACCTGACAGCTGCGTCACCGTTTCGCTGTCGGTCCCGTCCTCGAGTCCGGCCTGCACCGGTTTCCAGTAATCTGCCTCCAGCGCGCCTGCCAATCCTGCGGCGAATATGGTCTTGCCGATATCGGTATCGGTGCCGGTGACAACCCATTGCTTGCTCATGCCGCTTTTTCCACTTTGAGGGCCTGTTCGAGCGCATCGGCCAGGTCGTGAATGTCCTGTGTGCTGACGTTCAGCGTCAGGGAGATGCGCAGCCGGGCGGTCCCGTCAGGAACCGTGGGTGGACGGATGGCCCGAACATCAAATCCCTGCTGTTGCAGCTGGCCCGCGACCGCGACAGCTTTCCGGTCATCGCCCAGGATTACCGGGAAAATCTGGCTGCTGTTGGGTCCGGAAGTTACATGTTCTGCCAAGAGATCCCCGGTCAGTGCGATATGTCTGTGCAGCTCCTGCTGTAGTGCGGGCGTCTGATCCACATGACGAATTGCCTGCTTGACCAGATGTGCGGTAAGCGGGCTCGGGGCGGTGGAAAAAATGAATGCGCGGGCCCTGTTTACGAAAAAATCCCGCAATATGGCGGGCATGGTGATCAGGCCACCTTCCACGCCAAGCGCCTTGCCGCATGTTCGCAAGGTGAGAATATTGTCGCGCTGGCCGACATTGGCAGACAGGCCCCTGCCCCCGGCACCAAACACGCCAGTGGCATGGGCTTCGTCGATGACCAGCATGGCGTCATGACGATCAGCCAGCTTCACGAGTTCCGCCAGCGGAGCGGTGTCGCCATCCATGCTGAACAGGCTTTCCGTGGCGATCCAGATCGTGCCGGTATCGCCGGTGGCCCGAAAGCGGAGGATCTGCTTTTCCAGATCGTCGCAATCATTATGGGCAAATGTCCGTGTATCGGCCCGGCCCAGCTTCATGCCGTCATGCGCGCTCGCGTGAATTAGGCTGTCATAGAGCACCAGGTCTCCCCGCTGCGGGAGGGTCGAGAATAGCGCCAGATTGGCCGCATATCCGGTGCTGAAAAACAGCGCAGTTTCGGCATCATAATGCGCTGCGGCATAAGTCTCGAGCGATTCATGTTCCGGATGATTGCCGCCAAGCAGCCGTGATCCGCCGGATCCGTGCGCCATGCCGCTGTCCAGGGCCGCCTTTGCGGCATCGCGGAGAAATGTGCTGTGTGCGAGGCCGAGATAGTCGTTGGACGAAAAGTCTCTGCCCCCCGGGATCACCAGCGCACGCCGCCGCCCCGCCTGAGCGAGCGCGTCCAGCTGATTTTCATAGGGCGTGATTCGCGACATGGATGTGCTGTTAGCAGTCAGTCGCGCACCAATGCCAGAGGCAGTTGTGGCTGATCTGGTGTGCTCACAGGCCGATCAGCAAATCCCAGCGGGAAAGACAACAGTTTGTCACGCACATGAATCAGGGCTTCGGCCGGTCCCCCGACCGCGCCCTCGAGCACATCGCTTCCGGCATCGAGACCACCGGTGAGTGACCCGAAGGCCGGCATGATCAAATGCTGTGCTGTCCGCACGAAACAGCGGCGGGACACGTGACGGCCTCTTGCCTGAACCCGGAATTTCGGGTGATAATGCCCGGATATTTCCGGCGAACGGGGATGCGGTGTGGCTTCATGGCGCAGACTGATTCCGCTGCCGATCCATTCCGGCATCACCTCTCCCCCCCAGAGGCCAGTCACGTCGCGGTCATGATTGCCGCTGATCCAGATCCACTCGAGCCCGTCGGTGAGCTCCTGCAACAGACTGGCAGCGCCGCCTTCCAGGCGGGCCTCTCCGTCGTCGTCATGATAGTTGTCGCCCAGGCAAAAAACCCGGCGTGCCGAAGTCCGTTGGGCCAGTTCGGCGAGTTCATCCAGGGTCGCGCGGCTGTCATAGGGCGGCAGCATCTGCCCTTGCCGCGCATAAAAGCTGGCCTTTTCGAGATGCAGGTCGGCGACCAGCAGCGCTTTGTATTGCGGCCAGTAGAGTGTTGCGGGGGCAACAACTTCAAATATATGATTTGCGAACGAAAGGGGAACCATGGACCCGATATGCGACGATCACTCCCCCTGCGCAAGTCCGAAGGGTTGGATAAATCGGGCAAGTGCACCTATATGCGGCGGCATGACCGAAGCCCATTCCATTTCCGGCAGCGAAATCCGCGTGGCTGCCCTTTATCACTTCGCCGTAGTCGACGATCCGGCTGCGTTACAAGCACCGATTCTCGAACGCTGCGAGGCGCTGGGCCTTAAAGGCACAATCCTTCTGGCGAACGAAGGCATGAACGGTACGATTGCCGGTTTGCCCGATGCGATCACCGATGCCATTGCCTATTTGCGGTCCCTGCCCGGGTTCGCGGGGCTGGAAGTCAAATATTCCACTGCCGGAGAAATGCCCTTCCTCCGCATGAAAGTGCGACTGAAGAAGGAAATCGTGAGCATGGGTGTGGATGGCATTGATGCTGCACGTGCCAAGGGCGACTATGTCGATCCGGCAGACTGGGATGCCATGATCAGCGATCCGGACACGGTCGTGATCGATACCCGTAACGGCTATGAAGTCGCGATCGGCAGTTTTGCGGGCGCGATAAACCCGCAAACCGAAACATTTCGGGATTTTCCGGCATGGTTTGACGAATTTGCCACAGAGATCCTGCAGCAGTCGGACAAACAGCCCCGCATTGCCATGTTCTGTACCGGCGGCATCCGCTGTGAAAAAGCCACAGCCTATGTCAAGGCGCAGGGATTTGAGAATGTTCATCATCTCAAGGGCGGCATTCTCAAATATCTCGAAAATGTGCCGGAAGAGCAAAGTTCCTGGGAGGGCGACTGCTTTCTGTTCGACCAAAGAGTTGCGGTGGGCCACGGCCTGAAACAAAGCGACTATGGGCAATGCCATGCCTGCCGGATGCCGTTAAATGCTGAAGACCGGCAGTCGGAACATTATATTCCCGGAGAATCCTGTCCGCATTGCCACGAAACGCGCACCGAAGAACAGCGCCGACGCTATCGCGAGCGGCAACGCCAGGTTGAAAAAGCCGAACAGGAAGGTCGCGCGCATCTCGCCCAAAAGCTGGACAAGACGCCCGGAGAGGGTTTTGAACCGGACACCGGCTGGGACGGCGATATCAAATGGAAATGAACGCGCTGCCGATCCTCTACAGTTTCCGGCGCTGCCCCTATGCCATGCGGGCACGCATGGCGCTCCAGGTCAGCGGTCAGTCTGTACGTCTGAGGGAGGTGGTGCTTCGCGACAAGCCACCGGAAATGATTGCGATTTCCCCCAAGGCCACTGTGCCCGTGCTTCAGCTGGAAGATGACCGGGTTCTGGAGGAAAGTCTCGAGATCATGCTTTGGGCGCTGGCCCGGAACGACCCGGAAAACTGGCTCGAACATCGACAGCACTTCGATCGAATTTCAGCACATACGCCTGCTCCTCGCAACGTAGTAGCACAAGTTCCTGACTGTCGTTCCAGTCAACTGCGATGGGACCAACATCG
>JBCBZY010000165.1:0-6214 GCA_039815115.1 Pseudomonadota bacterium
AATATCGATCCCGAACATCTCGATCATTATGGCAGTTTCGACAAGATCAAGGACAGCTTTGTCGAGTTTATTGAGAATGTCCCCTTTTACGGTGCCGCCATCCTGTGTCTCGATCATCCGGAAGTACAGGCGATCCTGCCGCGGATCCGGGATCGGCGTTTGATCACTTATGGCTTTTCCGCACAGGCCGATATCAAGGGCATCAACGTCACGCCGATTCCCGGCGGGAATCGTTTCGATGTCGCTGTGCGCAATCGCGAAGGCGACACGCGGACAATTGAAGGCATTACCTTGCCGATGCCCGGGCGGCACAATGTCGAAAACGCCATCGCCGCAGTCGCGGTCGGCCTGGAAATGGGCATGAGCGACGAACAGATCGCCAGCGGATTTGACCAGTTTGGCGGCGTGAAGCGACGCTTTACCAAGGTTGGAGAGGTCGATGGTGCGATAATCATTGACGATTATGGCCATCACCCTGTCGAAATCCGGGCGGTGCTGTCGGCGGCCAGGGAAGGGGCTGAAGGGCGGATAATTGCGGTGGTGCAGCCGCACCGTTTCACGCGTCTTCGCGACCATATGGAAGAATTTCAGCAGGCGTTTAACGACGCCGACATGGTCTATGTCACACCGGTCTATGTTGCCGGCGAAGAGCCGATTGAAGGTGTCGACAGCGAAGCACTGGCTGCCGGGTTGCGGCGGCGCGGGCATCGTGTTGCCGAGACCGTGGCCGACATGGATGATCTCGTTGGGCGTCTTGCCGAAGTGGCGGAGGCCGGAGACATGATCGTGTGCCTCGGCGCTGGCGACATAACAAAATGGGCGGCGGGTCTCGCCGATGCCATCGGGGAGGCGAGGTCATGACGGTGGCGACACTTCCCCAGGTGCGCGGCAAGCTGACCGAAAATGCGCCGCTGGCACCGCTGGTTTGGTTCAAAAGCGGCGGTACGGCTCAGTGGTTGTTCGAGCCAAAAGATCTTGACGATTTGCAACAGTTTCTCCGTGATCTCGATACCGGGGTTACGGTCTGGCCTTTGGGGCTAGGGTCCAATCTGATCATCCGCGATGGGGGCATCCAGGGCGTGGTGATCAGATTGGGCAAGGCATTTGCGGGCATCGAAACCGTGTCGAAAGGCACGTTCGGCATTGACGATGTCCTGATCTGCGGCGCAGGCGCGCCGGGCATTTCAGCAGCCAGCATGGCGCGCGATCACGGGATTGCCGGGCTGGAATTCCTGCGCGGTATCCCCGGAACCATCGGCGGTGCAGTGCGCATGAATGCCGGCGCCTATGGCCGGGAAGTGGCCGATATACTCGAAAGCGCGGATGTGATGCTGCGCAGCGGAGAACTGCAAACCATCGCACTGGCGGACATGGGATATAGCTATCGCCACTCACGGTTGCCGGAGGGCGCAATCGTCGTTGGTGCGCGTTTTCGAGGCGAAAGCGGTGACCCGGAAATCATCGGCGCGGAAATGAAGCGCATTGCCGACGAACGCGAGGCCTCACAGCCACTGCGCACCAAGACGGGTGGCAGCACGTTCAAGAATCCGGACGGCAAAAAGGCCTGGCAGCTTGTCGACGAAGCCGGTTGCCGCGGCTTGCAAATGGGACAGGCGCAGGTGTCCGAAAAGCACTGCAATTTCCTGATCAACTTGGGCGGCGCAACGTCCGCCGATATCGAAGCCCTCGGCGAAGAAGTGCGCAAGCGTGTGCAAGCCCATAGCGGTGTCGAGTTGCACTGGGAAATCCAGCGCGTGGGAGATACGGCATGAGCGGCAAACTCCATATCGCGGTTCTCATGGGCGGCTGGTCGGCCGAGCGCGAGGTGTCGTTGATGAGCGGCAATGGCGTGGCCGATGCGCTGGAGAAAAACGGTCATCAGGTTACGCGTGTGGACATGGATCGCAACGTGGCACAGGTGCTGGAATCGGTTAGGCCGGACGTCGTGTTCAACGCGCTGCACGGCTGTCCCGGCGAAGACGGATCGGTGCAGGGGATGCTGGATCTGATGCAGATTCCCTATACGCATAGCGGGCTCGCCACCTCGGTTATAGCGATCGACAAGGAACTGACCAAGCAGCAGCTGGTGCCGGCGGGCATCCCAATGCCGGAAGGCAAGATGGTCAAATGTGAGGACTTATATCGGGCGGACCCGTTACCCAGGCCCTATGTTCTGAAGCCCGTCAATGAAGGGTCTTCGGTCGGCGTGGCGATCGTTACGGATGATGGCAATTACGGTAATCCGATTGGCAAGGACGTCGCCGGCCCATGGCAGGAATTTGATGAATTGCTGGCAGAACCCTTTATTCGCGGACGCGAGCTGACCACCGCTGTGGTCGGCGGCAAGGCGCTGTGCGTGACCGAACTGAAACCAACCCAGGGTTTCTATGACTATGACGCCAAATATACCGACGGCCTGACCGAACATGTCTGTCCGGCAGACATCCCGGTCGAAATTGAGGCGCTCTGTCTGGATTATGCGCTGCGTGCGCATGCAATACTGGGGTGTCGGGGCACGTCGCGAACGGATTATCGCTGGGATGATGAGCAAGGCACGGAAGGGCTGTATGTTCTCGAGACCAATACACAGCCCGGGATGACCCCGCTCAGTCTGGTACCGGAACAGGCGCTGCAAGTCGGGATCAGCTATGAAGAACTGGTCGAAATGATCATCAGGGAAGCCCTGCAATGAGGAAGAGGCAATGACGTCATCAAAAGTCAAACGGACCAACAAGAAGGTCAAGGGCAAGCCGCGCAAGTCTGGCAAGTCCAAAATCCGTCAGGTCTCGATATTCGACAAGCTGATCCGGGCCATGCCCGTGACGGAGGCGCAGATCCAGAAAGGCCTGACTTGGGGCCTGGTTGGCGTTTTCATTCTCGGTCTTTTCAGCGTCGGTCACTATGCCGGCATCAATCAGCGGGTCAGCTCGGAAATGGCTTCGGCGGTCGGAACTGCGGGCTTCGAAGTGAAGCGCGTGGAAGTTACCGGGATCAACCGGATTGACGAATTGAAGGTCTACGAGATTACGCTGGCCCAAAAAGACCGGTCGATGGCCTTGGTGGATATCGACCAGGTGCGCGATGATCTTCTCGCCAATGGCTGGATCCGCGAAGCCCGAATTTCCCGCCGTTTGCCAGAAACGCTGGTCGTGGAAATAGTCGAGCGCGAACCAGCGGCGGTCTGGCAGCGCAATGGCCAGTTGTCGCTGATCGACGAGACCGGCTTCCCGCTGCAGGATATTGCGCCGGAAGAATTGCCGGACTTGCCGGTTGTTGTTGGGCGCAAAGCCAACAAGCAGGTGCCTGAACTTACCGAATTGCTCGAAGCTGCGCCGGCGCTGCGCCCGATGATTACCGGTGCCACCTGGATTGGTAACCGGCGCTGGAACCTGGAATTTGACAGCGGCGAAACTTTGGCCTTGCCAGAGGGTCGGGATACGGCAGCGGCGGCCCTGCTGAACTTCGCGCGCATGGACGGGGTCAACCGGCTGCTGGGGCGCGGGGTGGTGCATTTTGACTTGCGGGACGAGGAACGGGCCTATCTGCGGATGCCGCCAAAGGCCGCCGCGGAACCGGAAAGCTGATGGCACAAATTGAATAACGGGGCATGACTGAAGTTTACGGGGGAAGAAGAGGAAAATGAGCGCACGGGTAGAAAAAATTTACACGGCACTGGATATCGGATCATCCAAAATCACGGCGATGATTGCCGGCCGGATGGACGATGGCAGTCTGGCCGTTCTCGGAACTGGTCAGCGCGCGAGCACGGGGGTAAAGCGCGGATATATTGCCGATACGGAAAAGACCGAACTGGATGTCCGGGATGCGGTCGAACAGGCCGAGCGGATTGCCGGCACCAATATCGATGACGTTTGGGTCAGCTTCTCGGCTGGCGGTCTGACCAGCATGCTGACTTCCGTTGAAACCGAGCTCGGCGGTCACCGTATTGAACAGGATGATATTGATCATCTGCTCGATGCCGGGCGCAAAAGCATCGATCCGCAGGGCAAGATGGTGCTGCATGCCCAGCCGGCGCTTTATACGCTGGATGGCCTGAACGGGGTCAAAAAACCCAAAGGTCTGCATGCCGATCGACTGGGAGTGGATATTCATGTCATACTCGCCGACGCATCGCCGGTACGCAATATCGACATGAGCGTCCGCGGCGCGCATCTTAACGTCCGGTCCATCGTGGCGTCTCCGATCTCTGCGGGAACGGCCTGCCTGTCCAAGGAGGAACGCGAACTCGGCGTGGCACTGGTCGAACTGGGTGCAGAAGTGACCAATATCTCGCTGTTCGCCGGTGACATGCTCGTCGGATTGCACACACTGCCTTATGGCGCGGCCGATATCACGGATGATATTGCTTCGTCATTCGGCATGCGCCGGGCTCAGGCCGAGCGGATCAAATGTTTCTATGGCTCTGCCACAACCAGTCCGCGTGACAATCATGACGTGATCCAGATCGATGCCGAGACCAAGACCGAGGAAACCGATGAAGAAGGCCGCATCACACGCGCCCAGCTGATTTCAGTGATCCGTCAGAGACTGGATCATCTGATGGGGGAAATCGGACAGTCGCTTAAGGATCTCGGTTTTACCGGACCGGTTGGACGCCAGGTTGTGCTGACCGGCGGAGGAGCGGAACTCAAAGGCATTGCAGACTATGCGCAGTCCGCTCTCGGTCAGACAGTCCGGGTGGGTCGACCTCTGGGCCTGACCGCTCTTCCGGAGGCGCATAGTGGTCCCGCATTTGCCGGTCTGGCCGGGCTGGTGCTTTATGCGGCAGAGGAACCGGTCGATCTCAGATCGCTTTCGCCAAATTATCAGCCGGTGCACAAATATGCGGGGTCTGCAGTAATTGGACGGTTGATGTCTGCCATCCGCGGTAATTTTTGACATTTTACCAAAAAAATTAACTTTTCGGGTGATTCCGGTGACAAAAATGTGCAAAGCGTTACCCAAATGAGACACTATCATATTATGTCTGGGGAGACAGTGACATGAGCATCAATATTGGCCCGCCGGAAGTGGAAGAACTCAAACCGCGTATCGCCGTAATCGGTGTCGGTGGAGCGGGCGGAAATGCCATTGCAAACATGATTGCCGCCAAGGTTGAAGGCGTCGATTTTGTTGTGACCAATACCGACGCCCAATCTCTCAACAGTTCGCCAGCGGAACAGCGGATTCAGCTTGGACCGGATATTACCCAGGGTCTCGGTGCCGGATCGCGTCCGGAAGTCGGACGGGCAGCAGCTGAAGAAACCATTGATGCCGTTGAGCAAGCACTGGAAGGCACCCACATGTGCTTTATCGCCGCGGGCATGGGCGGCGGCACGGGTACCGGCGCAGCACCGGTTATCGCCAAGGCTGCGCGTGACCGGGGTATCCTGACAGTGGGTGTGGTGACCAAGCCGTTCACTTTCGAAGGCACACGGTGGATGAAATCTGCTGAAGCCGGAATCGAAGAACTGCAGAAAAATGTCGACACGCTGATCGTGATTCCGAACCAGAATCTGTTCCTGGTGGCTAACCCGAACACGACGTTCAAGGAAGCTTTCCTGCTGGCCGATGAAGTCCTGCAGCAGGGCGTTCGCGGCATTACCGATCTGATGGTGATGCCTGGTCTTATCAATCTCGACTTTGCCGATGTGCGCAGCGTTATGCACGAAATGGGCAAGGCAATGATGGGTACCGGTGAAGCCGAAGGTGACGGGCGTGCGCTCGAAGCCGCCGAAAAAGCTATTGCCAATCCATTGCTGGATGGCGTGTCCATGCAGGGTGCGAAGGGCGTTATCGTATCGATCACCGGCGGTGAGGACATGCGACTGATGGAAGTGGACGAAGCAGCCAATCACATCCGTGAGCTGGTTGATCCGGACGCCAACATTATCTGGGGCAGTGCCTTTAACGAAAATCTCGATGGCCGCATTCGCGTATCTGTCGTAGCAACCGGCATTGATCATGACGGGTCCGTTGCCGCGCCTGCACCGAGCTCCAGTTTTGCCATGAGTGCTCCGGCCGCTGCCGCCGAACCGGTCGTTCCGTCCTTTGCTGAAAGCGAGGAAGAGCCTGCCGGCGAAGAAACTCCGGAAGAGGAACCGCTGGAGCTGGCCGATACGGTTGTTGAAGAAGAGCCGGAACCAGCGGCAGTCGAAGAAGAAGAAGAAGTCGAAGCTTCGCCAGCGCCTGCAGCAACCTATGACGATGATGC
>JBCBZY010000175.1:0-5960 GCA_039815115.1 Pseudomonadota bacterium
CTCATCACGGTGGAGATATCGCCGTTCACGAAACCCTGACGCGAAAGATCGGCGACCTTGATCATGTTCTCGACCGTCTGGTCATCCGTGTCCGGAACCTTGGAGAGAATGACTTTCGCTTCGGTTGCGGCAGGCAGATAATTCAGCGTGACGACGATGTTCCAGCGGTCCATCTGGCCCTGGTTGATCTGCTGCGTGCCGTGATACAGCCCGCTGGTATCGCCAAGGCCGACGGTATTGGCGGTCGCAAACAGGCGGAAGTTCGGATTGGGGCGAATGACGCGATTCTGGTCAAGCAGGGTCAGCTTGCCATCGGCTTCCAGAACCCGCTGGATCACGAACATCACGTCCGGCCGACCGGCGTCATATTCGTCGAACACCAGCGCCGTCGGCGTCTGCAGCGCCCAGGGCAGGAGGCCTTCGCGGAATTCAGTGACCTGCTGACCGTCTTTCAGCACAATCGCATCCCGGCCAACCAGATCGATCCGGCTGATGTGGGCGTCCAGATTGATCCGGATACACGGCCAGTTCAGCCGCGCCGCGACCTGTTCGATATGTGTCGATTTGCCGGTGCCGTGGAATCCCTGCACCATCACCCGGCGATTAAACGCAAATCCGGCGAGGATCGCGGCGGTTGTATCCTGATCGAATACATAGGAGGGATCGAGATCCGGAACCCGTTCGTCCTTTTCGCTGAATGCGGGGATCTGCATGTCGAGATCGATGCCGAACATTTCGCGCGCCTCAACGCTCTGGTCCGGTGCGTCCAGTACGGTTTCGCCACTGCCATCGGGATGGGTGTTGGGTATATCAGTCATTTCTGTCCTTCGTGCACTTCGGCTTCCCCTAGGAAAAGCAAAAAGCCGGAGCCACTATCTAAAATCCGGTGATTCCTTTAGCTGCGTATAGGCCGCGATCACATCTGCCAAGTCTTTCTCGTGACTTCTGTCCCCGCCATTGCGGTCGGGATGATATTTGCGGACCAGTTCGGAATAGCGCCGCCGGATATCGCTGCGCACCGCTTCCTCGCCAAGCCCTAGCGTCTTCAGCGCATCCTGATCGGCCTTGCTGATCGCCGGTCCCGAATTTTTGGGCCGGAACGTGTTCGCGGCAAATCTAGCGCCGATTGCATCCAGCGGATCGGTGAAATCGGCCCAGGCGGGTCCAGCGGTTGGTCCGGCGTCATAGATTCGCCGGTTGCTGTCCCATCCGTGAATGGGATGCTGCTCGCGAAAAACCTGGTCCTGGTCCATGCCGGCGAAATAGTCATAGCCCTGATTAAACTCGCGGACATGATCGAGACAGAGCCAGCGATACTCGCCCGGACCGTCATAGCCATGACGCGCTCCGTAAATGGGCGGCGCCCGAAATTCTCCGTTTTCCTCGCAGCCTTCGACCGCGCAGGTCTGGCCTTCGGTTTCCACGCGGCCGTGGAAACGATTGGGTTTTTTCCTTTTCGGGTCAGTTGAAGGCAAGAGAATATCCAGGCGGGGCTAGGCAGTTACTGTTCGCAAACAGGTGTGAAGCTTCTATATAGGCAGGATGGAAACAGAATCAAAAGGCCCGGTGGCCATGGAAATCGAGCAGCGGCTGCAGGCGGCACTCTCCCCGGACAAACTCAACGTCATCAATGACAGCGCGAAACATCATGGTCATGCCGGCGATGACGGCAGCGGCGAATCGCATTTTACTGTGGAAATCACCTGTGCCGCCTTTGCCGGTCTGTCCCGTTTGAACCGGCAGCGGATGGTCAACAAGGCGCTCGGTGACCTCATGCGGGAGAAAGTCCATGCGATGGCGATCAAGGCGCGGGCACCCGGCGAATGACTGACGGACCGAACATCGAAAAAGTCCGACTGGCAGACGCTTTTGCCAGCTTCTCGGATCACTGGTCACCGAAAGTTGCCGGCGATATCAATGATATGCAGGTGAAGCTGGCCAAGTTTTCCGGGAAGTTTGACTGGCATCATCATGAGAAAGAGGACGAGCTGTTTCTGGTCGTTTCCGGGACCATGCGCATGGGATTGCGCACCGGGGACGTGGATGTCGGGGAAGGGGAATTCATCATCATCCCGCACGGCGTGGAGCACCGTCCCGAGGGACTTGATGGAGAATGCCATGTGCTGATGCTGGAGCCAGCGACCACTCTCAACACGGGCAATGTTGTGACGGCCAGAACCAGGCGCGAACTGGACTGCCTGTGAGCAATATTATCCAGACGATCCAGCCGGTAACCCATGATCTCGGCGATTTTGAGGTCCGGCGCGTATTGCCATCGCGGCATCGGCGGATGGTCGGGCCGTTCATTTTCGTCGACGAATTCGGACCGGCGACCCTGCCGGAAGGCGCGGGCATGGGCGTGCGGCCACATCCGCATATCGGCCTCGCCACCGTCACTTATCTCTTTGAGGGCGCCATCGACCATCGCGACAGTCTGGGCAATTTCCAGACTATTCGGCCGGGTGAAGTGAACCTGATGACCGCAGGCAAGGGTATTGTGCACTCGGAACGGTCTCCGTCCGAAGAGCAGAATGCCTCACGACCGATATTTGGCATGCAGACCTGGCTGGCCCTGCCAGACGGCAAGGAAGAAATCGCGCCCGATTTTGAAAATGTCCCGGCTGATGACCTTCCGGTGGTTTCCGGGAAGGGCGCGGAGGCCCGAGTGATTATGGGATCTCTCTGGGGCGAAAAGGCGCCAACCAGCTGTCACAGTGACACGATTTACGCTGATATCTTGCTGGAGGCGGACGGAACCATCCCTGTCGACAGCGAAGCCGAAGAGCGGGCGGTCATGCTGGTGGATGGTGATGGCGCGATTGATGGCGCGCCGCTGGAGAAATTTGTTCTCTATGTGATTGCACCCGGCGCTGCGGTGCAGCTGACCAGCCTTTCCGGCGGCCGGGCGATGCTGCTGGGCGGAGCTGCTATTGGCAGTGAACGTCATGTCTGGTGGAACTTTGTCTCTTCGAGCAAGGAACGGCTGAAGCAGGCACGGGAAGACTGGGAAGCCGGCCGTTTCCCGACGGTTCCGGGCGACGAGGATGAGCATATTCCCTTGCCCGACAGCGAACCCAGGACGGTTACGGATTAACCCCCAGCCACTTCACCCATGCGCCGTGGGCATGGGCTTCGCCGAGTTTGACCGGCTCCCCGTCGCTCGGCCATTGGCGGACCACCAGCTCGTGGCGATAGGTTTCGCGATTGGCTTCCAGTGCAAGCCATGCCAGCGGGCGCTCCGCTGTCGCCTTTTGGCCCGCGGCTTCCATGGCCGCCCGGACCCGCTCGCGACCGGCTTTCGGGATATATTGCCAGACGATGGAGTGGACGAGCACGCGCGTCACCCCGGGTTCCTGCGGTTGTGCCAGCTGGGCTTCCACCCAGTCATCTGCGCTGCTGCTTTCGAGTATTGGAGCCTGCTGATGGATCATCTCGATACCGGTTTCCATCCGTTCAAAACGCTGCGTGTGTTCGGGCCAGATATAGGCAGTGAGGCGCCGGGCCTGTAACGGATCGGCGAGATCCACAGGCGCGATGTCACAGCCGCGGATCGACGCGAATGCGAAGGGATTGTCCGGGGGTGGGGGACCTTCCCATTCGGGCTTGAAAGTCATGGGAGAATCAGCGGGCCCAACAGAAACTCCAGATAAATCATAATGATAACGATCAATCATCAGATTGAGCCCGGCACTGGATCCGATTTCCAGTTGCTCAAAACGCGGCGGCAATCCGGCAGCGGTCAGCCATAGCAGACCAGCGATATAGGAAGAGGAGCGCCCCGCTTCATTGGTCTGCGGCGGGGAGTTGAGCCAAGGCAGCAACTGCGCTTCGTCAGTGGCGATTGTGGCGGCCAAGATGTCTTCTGCGCGATCAGATGCTTCGCTATTCCCTTCATAAATGGCGGACAGGTCCTTATGCTCTCCCGCCAGGTGCAGGGCATGGAAACCGCCAGCTACGCGCAGGGGCAGGGCATCAGCCAGCGGATTGCCTTCCCATTCCAGTACCCGGCGTCCCAGTTCCGTCGACCGATCAATCGCGCCGACAATGGCTTCGACCATCCGACCAGTAATCGGCGCGCCATTGGAACGGCAATATTCGATCTGGTTGGCAAAGGCCGCGCGAACCTGTTCCTCGTTCGACATATTGTCCTTTCTCCATTGCCCTTTTTGCAGCACAGCATTAGAGCGCGCATCTATGGCTGAACCGCTGATCTTTGCAATCCCCAAGGGGAGAATATTGGACGAAGCCCTGCCGCTGCTCGCCAGCGTCGGGATCACGCCCGCGGGCGAGTTTTTTGACAAGGCAAACCGCTCGCTAATGTTTGCGACCAATCACGCCCATATTTCGATCATCCGCGTCCGGGCGTTTGATGTTGCCACATTCGTTGCGCATGGTGCCGCTCAGATCGGTATTGTCGGTTCGGATGTGATCGAGGAATTCGACTATAGCGAGCTCTATGCGCCAGTGGATCTCGGCATCGGACGGTGCCGCCTGTCGGTAGCCCAACCCAAGGACGACGCGGACCGGGTTAGTAATGTCTCCCATCTTCGGGTTGCGACCAAATATCCGAACCTGACCAGCCGCTATTTTGAATCGAAGGGCATCCAGGCGGAATGCGTGAAGCTGAACGGGGCGATGGAACTCGCGCCTTCTCTGGGCCTGTCTCGCCATATTGTCGATCTGGTGGAATCCGGGAGCACATTGAAAGCAAACAATCTGGTCGAAACCGACCGGATCCTCGATATTTCCGGGCGTTTGGTTGTGAACCGTGCCGCCTACAAGATGCGCAGCGCGGAGCTGACCCCACTGGTCCAGAAATTCCGCGAAATGGCCGGGCAAGCCTGATGCCCTTGCGTCTGTCTGTGTCTGATGCCAGGTTTGAGGCCACTTTTGACGCGCTGGTCAATGCCCGGCGTGAGAGCGACGCTGACGTCTCGACAGATGTAACCGCAATCATTCAGGACGTTCGGGACAATGGCGATCAGGCCCTTGCGCGACTGACACAGAAATTTGACGGTCATGATCCCGAATTTACCGGCTGGCGGATCACGCCGCTGGAATGCGAGGCGGCGCTCGAAAGTCTCGACCCGAACCTGCGCATTGCGCTGGAGCTGGCGGCGCTGCGGATCCGCGATTATCACGAAGGGCAAAAGCCCGACAATCGCGACTATCGCGATGATGCCGGTGTGCGAATCGGCGCGCGCTGGAATGCAGTGGAGCGGGCTGGCATTTATATTCCCGGTGGCCGGGCGGCCTATCCCTCGTCTGTTTTGATGAACGCCATTCCGGCGAAAGTTGCTGGCGTAGGCCGGGTCGTGATGGTGACGCCGACGCCGGGCGGGGAAGTCAATCCGCTAGTGCTCGCCGCCGCACAGATTGCCGGCGTGGATGAAATCTGGCGGATTGGCGGCGCGCAGGCGGTGGCGGCCTTGGCTTACGGGACCGACAAGATCGCGCCAGTGGATGTCGTAACCGGCCCCGGCAATGCCTGGGTCGCGGAAGCGAAGCGGCAGGTTTATGGTGTTGTCGGCATCGACATGGTCGCCGGCCCTTCGGAAATCGTGGTGGTAGCGGACGGCCAGAACAGTCCCGAATGGATTGCGGCGGATCTGCTGTCACAGGCCGAACATGACCCGACCAGCCAGTCGATCCTGTTCACCGATGATGGCGCTTTTGCTGATGCAGTCGCTGACCAGATTGGCGAACAGCTCAAGGATTTGAAAACCACCCGGACAGCAACCGCCAGCTGGCAGGATAACGGGGCGATCATCGTCGTGGATCGCCTGGAAAAGGCCATGCCGCTTGTCGACCGACTTGCCGCCGAGCATCTCGAACTGGCGGTGGACGACCCGCAGAGCCTGTTCAACAAGGTGCGTCATGCCGGATCGGTTTTTCTCGGCCGCCACACGCCGGAAGCGGTCGGGGACTATGTTGCTGGCCCCAACCACGTACTGCCAACC
>JBCBZY010000108.1:0-8627 GCA_039815115.1 Pseudomonadota bacterium
ATTGGCAATGGTTCCGGTCGCTCCCGCAGGCAGATCAATCATATAGTTGGTGGCGCGACCCTGGGTGTCATCAAAACTGCTGCCAGTGACGGAAACCCGAGGTGCGCGGCTTTTGACATAGTGGCCGCCGCTGCCTTTTTCGAAACGAGAATTGCGGACGGTGAGCGATCCGAAGCCGCCAATATAGACGCTATGTGCGCAGGATAGTCCGCGATCACATCGGCCCAGGCGCTGGAAGGTGGATCGGGTGATGACAATCTCCGCCGAGGGATCATCTGCGCTCAAAATCCCCTGCTCGGCATTTCGGAACAGGGCATTGTTGATATACAGATCCCCTTTTTCAATCCGGATGCCAGCGCCGTTACCATCCGGAACCCGCTGGTTCTGAAAGATGATCCCGTCGATCGTTGCGGCTTTGCCTCGCAGAACAAGACTGGCCTTGCCCTCGCAAATTCCGCCATCGAGTATTGTCTGACCGGCAATTTCGGCGCGATAGGTGATGCGTCCGGCGGTTTGCACTGCGCAGTCGCCATAAGCGCCGGGCGCGATGATAATCGTGGCGTCATTTCCGCCAACGGCTTCGACGGCATCTCCGAGGCGGTAAAAGCCCTGACCGGTCTCGACCACGGTGAATGCGGGACTGTTGTCTTGTGAAGCTGCGGGAATGGCCCCGACTAGCGCCAACGCGGATGCGGAGAGGAATTTCGAAAGATGTTTCAAAGTTTGATGCTCCGGAAGCTGTTTTGTTATCATTGCCAAGGTCTTTAGGCGGGACATTTCCGCACAACAATATGCCCCATTACTCTGTCCCAAATGAATTCAGGCTGAGGCAGATAAGTTAAGAACAGGTCACGGACTGTAAAAACTGCTAAATTTTGTCTCATATCGGGACATCTACTGGTGGCAGCAGTGGTAATATGGTCAAAACTTTGTTAACTCCCCTCCCGGGGTCGCATTTTGTGCGTTAGTAAGCGTGCGTAGAGGAATGCAAAACAATGAAAAAAGCAATATTAAGTACAGCTGCCGTTGCGGCATTCGCTGTCGCGGGTTCGGCTAATGCAGCCATCGTGACAGGCGAGCTGACCGGCGGTAGCGCGTTTAACAATGGCGGGGTTTTTCAAGAGTTTACCCCTACTATTGTGGGCAATAACCATCAACAGTCGAACAACCTGTTCGCGTTTAACGAGAACCAGGCCGTAGCTTTGGCTGCGGACGTGGGTGGCGTTACAGCAGGAACGGTTGTCGATAGTCATTATGTATTTTTCGATCCCGGCCCGAGTCGCCGTGGAATCGGCTATGTAGACTTCAACAGTGAAATTCTGGGAGTCCTGATTACGCGGGCTGATATGGATGCTACTGATGCTCTTCTGGGTCTCGGCGGCGTCAATTATGTCAGCGTCAATCTGCGCGGGCTGGAAAATGCGGACAGCTTCAATGTTGTGGGCAATCGTCTGAACATTGACTGGACGGCGTCTCGCCCCGGCGACTATGTGCGTGTTCTGACCGCTACGGCAGTGCCGGAACCGGCTAGCTGGGCCATGCTCATCGGTGGCTTTGGTCTGGTTGGTGGTGCGATGCGTCGTCGCCGCAAGATGACCACGAACGTCAGCTACGCCTGATCTTCAGAACAAATCGAATCAATAGAGCCGGTTCCGCGAGGAGCCGGCTTTATTCGTTGAGATTGGGCCGCAGCCATTGCCGCGCCCGATCCAGCGTGACGTCCCGCCGGGCGGCATAGTCTTCCACCTGGTCTTCGCCAATGCGCGCCACCCCGAAATAGTCTGCGTCCGGATGACCGAAATAGAAACCTGATACCGCTGCAGTCGGCGTCATCGCAAAGCTGCTTGTCAGCTCGATGCCGGTATGGCCGGTCGCATCAAGCATATCGAACAATATCGGTTTGAGACTGTGATCGGGACAGGCGGGATAGCCCGGTGCCGGACGTATTCCCTGATATTGCTCCTGGATCAACGACTTGTTGTCGAGATCCTCGTCTGCGGCATAGCCCCACAAATCCTTGCGCACATGTTCGTGCATGCGCTCGGCAAAGGCTTCGGCCAGCCGGTCCGCGAGCGCCTTGAGCAGGATGCTGTTATAGTCATCCTTGTCTGCCTCGAAACGCGCGATATGTTCATCGATGCCGTGCCCGGCGGTAACCGCGAAGCCGCCAATCCAGTCGTCTGACGTATCGAGTAAATCGGCGAGGCAGTTATTGGTCTTGCCGGCACGTTTGCTGACCTGTTGCCGCAGCATGGGGAGGGCGATTTCCTCGTTTTCCGGGGACACCATGATGTCATCCCCCTGACGCCGGGCGCGCCACAGTCCCGCAACGCCTTTGGCGGTCAGCCATTTCTCTTCGATGATTCTGTCGAGCATCGCTTGGGCATCGCGAAACAGATCGCTGGCGCTTTCCCCAACCACTTCGTCGGTCAAAATCGCCGGATAGGTTCCAGCCAGTTCCCAGGCCCGAAAGAACGGTGTCCAGTCGATATAGCTGCGCAGGTCTGCCAGATCCCAATCATCATAGACATGCAATCCCGGCTGAATCGGCGCCGGGGCTTTGCGGGACATGTCCAGCTGCGCTCCGTTGGCGCGGGCTTCATCTAGTGTGGCCAGCTTCTTTGCGGTCTTGCCAGCCCGGGCGATCCGGACATTTTCATAATCGGCTCGCGTTTCCGCCACAAAATCGTCAGCCTGTGTTTCGCTGACCAGCCGGGAAGCCACGCCAACCGCGCGGCTGGCATCGAGAACATAAACGGTCGGTCCCGAATAGGCTGGCTCGATGCGCAAGGCGGTGTGCGTCTTGGAAGTCGTGGCACCGCCGATAAGCAACGGCAGCTGCATATCGGCGCGCTCCATTTCTTCGGCGACGGTGACCATCTCGTCGAGCGACGGTGTGATCAGGCCGGACAAACCAATCAGATCCGCGTCATTCTCATTGGCGGCTTTCAATATATCTGTCCACGGGACCATGACACCCAGGTCGATGACTTCAAAACCGTTGCACTGCAGGACCACACCGACAATATTCTTGCCGATGTCATGCACATCACCTTTGACCGTGGCCATGACGACTTTGCCCTTGCCCCTGGCACCTTCTTCCTTTTCGGCCTCGATATAGGGGAAGAGGTGGGCCACAGCCTTCTTCATCACTCTCGCTGACTTCACCACCTGTGGCAGGAACATCTTGCCGCTGCCGAACAGGTCACCAACGACATTCATGCCGTCCATCAGCGGACCTTCGATGACTTCGATCGGACGCCCGCCCGCGTCCTTGACGGAAACGCGCATTTCTTCGGTATCTTCGATGATATGGGCATCAATGCCTTTGACGAGCGCATGTTCCAGTCGCTTGGCCACATCATAGCCGCGCCATTCGGCAGCCGCCTTTTCCGCTGCCTTGTCAGTACCGCGGAATGTTTCGGCCAGCGCAATCAACCGGTCCGTGGCATCGCCGCCATCCTTCGGCTCCCGGTCCAGTATAACATCCTCGCAATGTTCGCGCAGAACCGGGTCGATATCGTCATAAATGTCCAGCTGACCGGCATTGACGATCGCCATGTCGAGCCCGGCCGGGATGGCGTGGTAGAGAAAAATGCTGTGCATCGCCCGGCGCACCGGTTCGTTGCCGCGGAAACTGAAGGAGAGGTTGGACAGCCCGCCGGAAAAATGGACATGCGGGCAGCGCGCCTTGATTTCCGACACCGCTTCGATGAAGTCCAGTCCGTAGCGACGATGTTCGTCTATCCCGGTTGCCACGGCAAACACGTTCGGGTCAAAAATGATATCCTCGGGCGGAAAGCCAATGCCGGCAAGCAATTTATAGGCCCGCTCGCAAATCTCGACCTTGCGTTCCTTGGTGTCCGCTTGCCCCGTCTCATCAAAGGCCATGACAACGACTGCGGCGCCATAGGCCATACACTTGCGGGCGTGGGCGAGGAACTCTTCTTCGCCTTCCTTCATCGAGATGGAATTGACGATCGGTTTGCCGGACACGCATTTGAGTCCAGCTTCGATCACTGACCATTTGGAACTGTCGATCATCACCGGAACCCGGGCGATATCGGGTTCCGCCGAAATCAGCTTGAGAAAGGTCGTCATGGCCATTTCGGCATCAAGCAGACCTTCATCCATGTTGACGTCGATTATCTGCGCGCCGTTTTCCACTTGCTGGCGTGCGACTTCTACTGCGGCCTCATAGTCATCGTTGAGGATGAGCTTCTTGAACCGGGCCGACCCGGTGACATTGGTGCGCTCGCCAATATTGACGAAACTGGTGGAAGAGGAAGTGGTCATTAAATTATTGATCCCGCAAGCCGATTGCCGCCAACACCACAAATATTGTTGCGATGGGCCAGATTATGATAGCGGACCAACCGAACAGGACCATAGCGCCCAAGGTTGGACCTAAGTCTTGACCGAATACCATGCATGATTTGCCCGTGTATGTATCGCTACATCCGGCCAGAAACTCGATGACTGCAGCGAGGGCTGGGATTGCGATAGGCGCTGCCATGGCAAACAAATAGAGAAACACTAATTTTGTCAAATTCTGTCCTTTATGCCGCCATGATAAAGGGTTCGAGTCCGGCCAGACGGGTTCGCACGGCGGAAGAAGGAACGGGGCGGGGCTTGGCTCGACTTACCGCATCGGCAATCGCCCGGATATGGCCCGGTGTGGTTCCGCAGCAGCCGCCAACAATATTGACAAGGCCGTCATCCAGCCATTCCGAAATCAGTTCGGCCGTCTGTTCGGGTGTCTCGTCATATTCACCCAATTCGTTGGGGAGGCCGGCATTGGGATAGGCCATCACCAGAGTATCGGCTTCTTTCGCCAGCATGACCAGATGCGGCCGCAGCTGATCGGCTCCGAACGAGCAGTTCAGGCCGATTGTGATTGGCTCCAGATGTCGCACGGCATGCCAGAAAGCTTCCACTGTATGCCCGGACAAATTTCGTCCCGACAGATCGGTCAGGGTCATCGAGATCATCAGCGGCACATCGCGGTCGCAGGCTTCTGCGGCTTCGCGAGCGGCCATGCCCGCACATTTGGCATTGAGGGTATCAAAGATCGTTTCAATCAGCAGGAAATCGACGCCGCCTTCAATCAGTGCATCGCACTGTTCCCGATAGACGCGCTTGAGATAGTCATAGTCGATTTCCCGAAATCCGGGATCATTGACATCGGGTGACAATGAGAGAGTCTTGTTGGTGGGGCCGATTGATCCGGCGACAAACCGCTTCCTGCCATCTTTGGCTTCCGCCTTGTCACATGCCCTGCGGGCGATTTCGGCCGAACGTATGTTCAGATCGCGGACAAGATGTTCGCAGCCATAATCTGCCTGGCTGATTTCGGTCGAACTGAACGTGTTGGTCTCCACAATATCCGCCCCGGCTTCCAGATAAGCCGTGTGGATGGACTCAATGATATCCGGCCGGGTCAGGCTGAGCAGATCGTTATTGCCCTTCTGGTCGTCGGCAAGCTCCAGCGTGCCGCGATAGTCGCGTTCTCCCAGTCCATGATCCTGAATAGCGGTCCCGTACCCGCCATCGAAAACGAGAATTCTGTCTGCGGCTATCTGGCGCAGTTGTTCTGCTGGACTGGTCATGCCGCTTTCTCCTCGGCTTTGCCATCAGGTCGTTTGCCCAGAAGGTGGCAGATCGCATAACTGAGCTCAGCACGGTTGAGCGTGTAAAAGTGAAACTGGCGAACCCCGCCGGCATAGAGTTTGCGGCAGAGCTCGGCTGCAACCGTTGCCGCGATCAGCTGGCGTGCTGCCGGATGGTCGTCCAGTCCCTCGAACAGGTCGTTCATCCAGCCGGGGATTTCAGCGCCGCACATACCGGCGAATTTGCGGGTTTGCGCGACGTTGGAAACGGGAAGAATGCCCGGAACCAGTTCCGCGTCGATACCGGCCTTGGTCGCCTCTTCACGAAACCGGAAAAAGGCTTCCGCCGTGAAGAAAAACTGCGTGATCGCACGGCTGGCGCCGGCATCGAGTTTGCGCTTCAGATTGTCGAGATCAGACTGCGGGCAATTGGCTTCCGGGTGGGTTTCGGGATAGGCCGCCACAGATATTTCGAACGGCGCAATTTCCTTCAGACCGGCGACCAGATCGGCGGCGCTGGCATATCCTTCCGGATGCGGAATGAATTTCGCGCCTTCGGCCGGCGGGTCTCCCCGCAAGGCAACGATGTGCCGCACCCCGGACTCCCAATAGGCTTCGGCAACCTGCGCAATTTCTGCCTTGCTGGCATCCACGCAAGTGAGATGTGCAGCGGCTGGTATGCGTGTTTCCTTGGCAATGCGCGCGACGGTGGCGTGAGTCCGTTCCCGCGTAGAACCGCCCGCGCCGTACGTAACTGACACAAAACGCGGCGCCAGTGGCTCCAGCGTCACAACGCTGTCCCACAATGTTTTTTCCATCTTTTCGGATTTTGGCGGGAAAAATTCGAACGACACATCGGCATCGCCGTTCAGTCCGGCAAATAGCGGTGTGTCAATTGCCCGTTTCGCTTCTTCGAGCTGGCTTAGCCCTAATGGAGGAATGTGATCAGTCATGCGCTTTCTCTGCGGTTTTGGGATTCGCCACGCGACAATTCGATGCCCGAGGGGTGGATCCGGCTGAGATCGGATTTGCGTCCAACCCATATTTTGACGGTCAGCTTGCCGCCATCCAGCGAACGGGACTGGGCGAGGTCGATGCCGGCCTGTTTCAGCCAGCGGTTCATGCTTTCATCGGAAAATCCAAGTCGCGCATGAGCATGTTCCGTGCGCAGTTCCTCATGATCATGCGCTGCGAAATCGGCAATAATGATGAAACCGCCGGGGCTCAGGACCCTGGAAACTTCTTCCAGCACCGCTTCCGGATGCTGCGCATAGTGCAAGACCTGGTGCATGATAACGCTATCAATCTTGCCGTCTTTCATCGGCAGCCGGTTGAAATCGCCCAGCTTCAATTCGGTTTTGCGAGTGAGACTTGTCTGACCCGACGGGCTGCCATCATCATCGAGCAATTTTGCGCGAGCAAGTCTGAGCATCTCCGGGCTGTTATCGAGTGCGGTTATCTGCTCGGCATGGGGTCCAAACAGTTCGACCATTCGTCCGGTTCCGGTTCCGATATCGAGCATGTGCCCCAGGTTCAGGTCCCTGACGAGCGCCAGCATTGCCTTTTCGACCTTGTCTTCCGGCAAATGCAGCGAACGAATGGCATCCCATTCCGCTGCATGAGCGGCAAAATATTGTTCAGCCATTTCCGCGCGCTTCTTTCGGACGAGCGTCAGCTTGGCCTCATCAGAAGCCGCCTGTTCGGACGAACGGATGCTCTCGGACCGGAAAATACGCTGCAAAATTTCCAGAGCCGGCGCTTTGCCCGGACGCAGGAACACCCAGCTACCTTCCTTGCGACGCTCTGCCAGCCCCGCCTCATCCAATATGCGGATATGTCTCGATATCCGCGGCTGGCTTTGTTCCAGAATCTGCGCCAGCTCGCCAACGGCAAGTTCCATTTTCAGCAATAGCAGCATGATTCGAACCCGTGTGGGGTCGGCAAGTGCTCGAAAAATGGTCAATATGTCATCCATAAGCTATCTTATATAAAGAATCCTTTATATCTGGTCAATCGCTTAGATTTATTGGGATTGCCAGGTTCAAAACCGGCGAATTTACAAGAAATATCATGATATCACCGACTCGTGGAACGGTTGATTATTGATATATGGTTTTGATCTCGCTAATGACGTGCGCCACAACAGGACGGAGGGATTTTTTCGTTCGTTTGTTGGTATCATGAGGAATATTAGAGGGTTTACCCAAATGAAAAAAGTTACAACATCAATCGTACTTGCCGCTGCTCTTGGACTGGCTGCCTGTTCCGGCGCTGAAAATGCCGAAGCCGGTGCTGAAGAAGCTGTAGAAGGCATGGAAGCAACTGCTGAAGAAGCTGCTGACGACGCCATGGACGCTGCTGAAGGTTCTGCTGACGCCATGGGCGAAGCTGCTGCTGAAGCTACCGAAGAAGCTGGTGCCGAAGCTGCCGAAGCTGCTGAAGGTTCGACCGACGCAATGACCGACGCTGCTGACAAGGCCAAGGGTGCCGCTGAAGCTGCCGGTGACGCTGCTGATGCTGCTGGCGAAGCTGCCGACAAGGTGAAAGCTGCTGCAGACAAAATCGGCGGCTAATTGCTGATCCGATAGCTATGAAGAGGGGCTGCCTGCGGGCGGCCCTTTTTTATTTGGGGTCCTGCTTGGAAATCGCGGGCATCCGGGTTAAGTCCCAGCCATGGGCATTTCAACATTCAGAAGCATATTCACCGCTGGCCTGGTGACGCTGGCGACCCTTAGTTCATGCGGTCCGGCAGAGAATGATCCGGGTCCCGGCGGCGTGACTGTAGGGGAGGCGAAAGCACTCGATGAAGCCGCCGAGATGCTGGACGAACGCAATGCGATTTTATCGGAAGGCGATGATACCGGTTCTGCTGGTGAAACCGAGTGAAGTCTGGCTGATATCAGCGTCGATGATAACGTGCGACAGCCCGCGTAACAGATTGCATCAACTGCATGCGTTCCGGGATCGGTGCCGTGGTATTGCCGAGCATCACCGCAACCGCATAGCGGGTCCCGTCGG
>JBCBZY010000033.1:0-13618 GCA_039815115.1 Pseudomonadota bacterium
CCGGTTTCCAGCGCTCGCCCTTCGGCTTTCCACTTGGCAATGCCGCCATCGAGAATGGCGACTTCGTGCGCGCCGAAAATAGTCAGCATCCACCACGCCCGGGCGGCACTTTTCAGTGGACTGTCATCATAAAGGACAATGCGGCTACCGTCGCCAAGTCCGAGCGACTGCATGCGGCTGGCAAATTTTTCCGGTGGCGGCAACATGTTCTCAACCGGGTTACCCGTGTCGGTCAGATCTCCCAGGTCCATGAAAACGGCTCCGGGAATGTGGCCCGCCTCATACTCCGCAGCCGGGTTGCGCCCGGCATCCGGCATGAATTTGGTGGCATCAACAATGCGCAAATCCGAGGCGCCCAGTTCATTTGCAAGCCAGTCGGTAGTTACCAGCAATTCCATATCATGCTCCTTGTGCCGACAGACGCTGTTTGCCTGCGGACCAGACCTGTCGCGACATCATGGTGATTCGCGCTTCAACCCGCGAGGCTATAACGCATTGTCCACAGAATCCACAGCCAATCTGTCATTTGGTCAAATCATTGATTTCGGGCCGATTCCGGTGGTCATGTTCCCAGCACTCGCTGTCCCACGGGGGAAAAGCTGCCCGGGCCCAGATCGAGGCGAAATGGTGCCATTTTCTGCCTCGGCGGGTCATATTCGCGGCCAACGACAAAGGCCGCAACCTGGCGCTGCTTTTCACCGTCTCCGTCGAGATACTCGACCGCAAAACGGGCGAGCGGAATGAACAGCGCCTGCGACTGGAAGGAAATCGGGCGAATGGCCGTAAGTGGCAGGCGCAGTTCGCCCTGCAGTGTCACCGACTGGCCGGCGTCAAGCGCTGGCAATTCGTGCAATGGTGCATGAGCCAATCCGAGGTCCGAAACGGCGACATCCTTTTCTGCCTGCACCATGGCGCCGGAAATCTCCAGGACTGACAAGCGGTCACCGCCTTCGTTGGTCAATATGACGCGGTAACCGAGCAGGGCGTTGATCAGGGTCGAGGATGCCGATTCCGCGACAAAGTCGATCTTCAAATGCCCCCAGCGCTGGGGACGTGCCGACCCGAAATTCCGGACCACGGACTGGGTTTCGGGCTCCGCCTGCGGTTCCGGTTCGGGTTTCGGTGAATCGGACAACGGATCGAGCAGCGAACCGAGATCGGGTTCGTGGACAGTCGACCCGGGTTCGGGATTTGCCGGTTCGGTCGGAAGAAATCGCTCCACAGTCTCCGCTCGCGATTGCCTGTTGCGCCGCCAGATCAGCCAGACGATGGCACAGGCCAGCATCAGGGCGAGGCCACTCGCGATCAGCAAAATGGCGGAAGAAAGGTCACTGGAGGGAGCGGATAGAGGCACCGGTTCGGTTGCCGGTGGCTGTTCCGTCTCGGTTGGTTGTTCAACCGGCTCGCGATCAAACGAAAATCCGGGAGCCGGACCAGAATCATCCGCCGGGATACTGTCGGCTGGTGGGGCGGGTGACGCTACAGCAGGCGGTCCCGCCGAAGGGGCCTGGACCGGGGACGGGCTGTCCGTTTCCGCCGACGGTGCGTTTTGGAGGAGAGATTCCGGTACTGGCACGACAGGCACCGGCGAAACAGGTTGCGCCGCCGGGCTGGTGGCTGGTTCCACCGGTTCCGGCGGCGGGACTTCGTCTGCCGTGGGTCCCTGAGCCGGCTCGTCCGCTGCTTCCGGTTCATCCCCGGGTGGCAGGGAGTATTCGCTGACCGAAGGCAGGTCCGGCGGCGGGGGATCGAGTGGTTCGGGTTGGGAAATCTGTGCGGTCGCGGCAATGGCCTGTCCGAGCAGCACAAAGCCTGCCCCGGCCATTACCAGCCCGCGCAGGCGCTGCCATTTCGTTTCAAACCGTCGAACTTTACTCATTGCCCTCATTGACCCTGCATAGCGCAATAACGGCAAAAATGACTGAACGCTTTATGAATATTCACCATGGGATGACACGGGATGCCCCGTAGACTAGATGACCTGCATGACTGAAGATGATTCCGCTTCGCCCGCCCCCCGGTTTCTGGGACAGGACAGTGCGCTGCCCGCCTCTCCCGAAGAAGCCGTGCTCGACTATGTCCCCAATCCGCGACCCGGTGAACTTTATCTGACGCGTTTCGCCGCGCCGGAATTCACCTCCTTGTGCCCGGTGACGGCCCAGCCCGATTTTGCCCATCTCGTGATCGATTATGCGCCGGACAAGACGATTGTCGAATCCAAGTCACTCAAGCTGTTTCTGGGTTCCTTCCGCAACCATGCTGCGTTTCATGAGGACTGTACGGTCGGCATCGGCAAGCGCCTGGTCGACGAAATGCAGCCCAGGTGGCTCCGGATCGGCGGTTACTGGTATCCGCGCGGGGGCATTCCGATTGACGTGTTCTGGCAGTCGAGCGAACCGCCTGCGGGTCTGTGGATCCCGGAACAGGGCGTTGCTCCCTACAGAGGGAGAGGCTAATGTCCGATACGCTCTATGGGGCGCCGCTGTCGCTCTATTCCGGCAAGGCCCGCGCCTATATGGACTGGAAAAATGTCGATTATGGCGAGGTCCTGTCTTCCGCCGATGTCTACCGCGATATCATCGTCCCGAAAGTCGGGCGACCGGTAATCCCGGTTGTGGCGACGCAGGATGGCACGATCCTGCAGGACACGACCTGCATTATCGACCATTATGAGGGGCAACTGGGCGGACCCTCGGTCTATCCCGAAGGCCCGCGCCAGAAACTGGTAGCGCTTCTGATGGAAGTTTTCGGCGACGAATGGCTGGTCATTCCGGCGATGCACTATCGCTGGAACTATAATGAGGAATGGGTGTACGGCGAATTTGGTGCTGCCTCCGCACCGGATGTCAGCAAGGAAGAACAGCTTGAAATCGGCCGGGAACGCGGCGCGAATTTCAAGGGTTTTTGCCCGATTCTGGGTATCAACCCGGCTACGATTCCGGCCATTGAAGCCAGCTATGAGGCGCTGCTCGCTGATCTGAATGCCCATTTTACCAAGCATGACTATCTGCTCGGATCACGCCCCTCTATTGGCGATTATGGCCTGATCGGCCCGCTCTATGCACATCTCTATCGCGATCCAGCCTCAGGCGAGATCATGAAGCGGCTCGCGCCCCGCGTCGCCCAATGGGTGGAACGGATGGTCGATGTGGAAGCGCCGCTATCTGGAGATTTTCTGCCCGGTGACGAGATTCCGGCCACCCTGATCCCGGTGCTCGAGCGGATGATGGCTGAGCAAATGCCGTTTCTCCAGACGTCTGCGGACATGCTGACGGCCTGGGCCGAAGCCAATGGCGATGACGAAATTCCACGCGCGGTCGGCATGGCACCATTCACTGTCGAGGGCGTCACCGGACAGCGGATCGCCCCGCCGTTCAGCCTTTGGATGTTCCAGCGACCGCATGACCATTATCGCGGTCTCAACGCCAGTGACAAAGAATCAGTGGATGCTTTGCTGGATAGCATATCCGGCGCCTCCGGGTTCCAGGAATTTCGCACTGGTCCGCGACTGGTCTTTGCAGATTTCAAGCTGGCATTGGCCTGTACCGGCTAGCCAGGGCAACGGTGTGTCGCTTTTTTTCGCTTTGTGACTATGAATCGTCACACACTAACACTAGTGTTAGCAACATGACCGCTTCCCCCCATCACCACGCCATTGCCATTCAGCCCGATGATATCGATTTCATGGGGCATGTGAACAATGCCAATTATCTGACATGGGTGCAGGACGCGGTAATCGCCCACTGGCAGCATATCGCGCCTTCCGATGCGGTGGCTTCGCATCTCTGGGTCGCGCTGAAGCACGAGATCACCTATCGCAAGCCGGCTTTTCTCGACGATGAAGTGATCGCCGAAGTGCTGCTCGAAAAAGTGCATGGCGCGCGCGCATTCTACAGCACGGTCATTCGGCGCGGGGAAGATGTGCTGGCCGAGGTCCAGTCAAGCTGGTGCTGTGTGGATGCCGACACGCTCCGCCCGATGCGGATTGCCAAGGATATCGCGAACCGCTTTTTTAGTGGCTAGTCGCGCGGCAGCAGTTCCAACGAACCTGCTGCCGTCAAACGATAGGCATACCAAAACCATTTATTCGTCTGGCTTTGGCTTTCCTTTTTGAACGCGGTGATCAAAAGATTACCATCGGTTTTGACATATATCGCCCCGTCGACAGCGACGCTGGGCAGAGCGAGGGACCCGAATTTTTCCAGCAGCTTTTGCAGCTTTTTCTGCCGCTCGGCAGAAAAATCGGGATCAGCATGGGCGTCGATATCGCAATCCACCAGTTTTTCGATGTCCTTTTCCAGCTTGCTGACAAGCTCGCGGTTATCAATATCCCGCGTTGACCGTTGCAACTCGGTTGAAAGCAGAACCGGCGCGTGACCACTGCCAAATTTTCCCAGTCTTCCCAGAAGGTCGGGGCGGGGATGAACATAATTGGCATCCTGATCGCCTGATGAGATCACAAAAGCAGCCGGGGCAACCGCACTCAGAAATTCGTCGGTAACATCCGATGCACCGTGATGGCATGCTTTCATGACATCCGAGCTGAGATGCTCACGGGCTGTTTCCACCATGGCGTCGCGACCCGCCTTGGTTGACGGCCAACTATCCGCCTTGCCATATTTCTGAAGCAGGAATTTCTCGGATTCCCGATTGAGATCACCACCGAAGAATACGCTGAAATTGCCATATTTGAGGCGCAATATTATTGAATGTCCATTCTTGGTTTTTCCGGCGTTTCCGGCAAATAACCGCAACCTTGACGTCTGGCCATCGCCGGGCCTTTCGATCCAGGGACCCAGGATCTGAATGGTATAGGCCCGACCATCGCCTGGAGCAAAACCTGGCATCCAGCTTTTACCATCTTCAATGGCACCATGCTGTGTCGACAACATCTCGAAGGAACCAACATTGTTTTTGGCAATGCCCTTGCCGATGGTTCTGGTGTAATTTCTGCCTTGCGGCTGGACTGCCGGGTCGAAAGCAGTTCGCATTTCGGCATCTGTCTCTATAAGTTCCTTGAGATAGTCGACACCGTCAATTTCGATTTTCCCGCCCATTCCCGGAATTTTCGATCCCGTTGGAAATTCGGCGATTCCGTTGTGATAGAGCTTGTCGAAGCGAATTTTCGAATTGGACAGTATTTTCGAAAACCCGTAATAATGATCCTTGTCGGGATGGGTAATGACGGCCGCATGAAAATGGAAGCCGTCTCGATAAGCATTGAAACGCCCATCCAGAAACTGGCGCATATGTTCGGTTTTGCCAGCGTCGATGACGATGATCCGTTCCTGATTTGTAGCATCTGCATCGTCATTTGGCCCCGCGCGTTCCGGACTCATCAGGACGCAGCCATCGCCGATGCCGACGTCGACAAATATAATCTCCAGCGGCCGGACATCTTTGGTGAAGGCGCGCCTGACCTTCAACAACTGGCGCTTTTCCGGGTTTTTCCAGGCCCACCGGACCCAAAGCCATTTGCTGCTGTTTGTCTGACCTGCCGCTAAATCGCTATCTTCTGCGAGCGTCAGCCAATCCCCCCATAATACCTGCCGCTTTTTCTTGCCTGCCTGGTCATAGAGATAGACTTTGGCATAGGGGTTGTTGGCTACAACCGGATCCTTGGCATTCGGCTTTATTTCCCTTTGCGGGTCAAAGGGCAAATCGACAAAGACATGGCTCATCACACTTCTCCAATTCCGGATATGAGAAGCGACCTTTTTGTAAGATCCATAGCATATTGTTGCCGGCTGTGCAGCCGGAAGCTCGCTTCAGGGCGTGCCGCCCGCGAAGACGTTGATCGCCTTGCCATAGGGCAGGTGGTTATCCGCATTAAATCCCGAGCTGATGTTCCATTTGTCTGCCCAGAGGACCTGAGCCTGATCATGGGGCAACAGAGCCTTGACCGTTTCCTGATCAGAGACAGAGAGATCCGCAAATCTTCTGCGCAATTCTTCGAGGCACCATACCCGGTACCGCGAGACAGCGATATCGGCATAATCACAGCCCGGCACGGTCATCCCAAACCGGGAAGTCTCGCCAGACTGACCAAATGCATCCGCATTGGCGATCAGCTGTTCGAAATGCGTTTCGCAGATTTCCCGGAGCATCGGCCCGGCATCATTGGGTAGGTCCGTCAGAAATTCAGGCTCTCCCTGATCCTGGGCATGCCACATCCGCGCCACCCATTCATAAACAGCTGGCGCTTTGTTGCGCATGATTTCCTGCGGTGTCGGGTCCTCGCCAAAATGCCGGAACATCGGTCCCATCATGCCAAAATCGGCGAGGGAAGGGGCGTTTCCCAGCAGAAACGGCCGGGTCTCGAGCATGGCATTCATATTCTCGAGCGCACGATAATAGCCCTGTTCGATATGCGCTTTCGTGGCGTCGGTGCCGCCATCCCGGTGGATATAATGCTTCACTTGCCGGTTCTCGATAATCCGCCGCCTTGCCCAGCGCGGCAGTTTGACATGACCGGTCAACTCATCGGTGAGAATATTCGACGCCAGCAGCCGGTCATTGCGATAGTGCCAGCGATAGAACATCGCCGGGCGCCATAACCATTCGTCGGCATAATCTTCAATCAGATGCGCAATGAAACGGACCACCGGATTGGCGGGCAAGATTGGCCGGTCCGGAACCTCGGTTTCGAGATGCAGCAGAATCGGCGTCGTGTCGGACATCCACCGCCCGTCATCGCGCTCGACAATCGGCATTTGCACTGCACCGACTTTTTCCTTGAGCATGTCGGCCTTGTCATAGGGTGTCGGTAGCGGCGTGTAGTTGATGCCCTTGTGCCGAAGATAAGCCTCCAGTTTCCCGGTGTAGTAGGAAATGCGGGATCCATAGACTTTCATAGCATTACCCCCCCAAATGAGGCCGTCTGTCTATTGGGCTTCTCCGGCCATGGTTTTCACAAGTTTGTCGTACAAGGCCTCTGCTTCCTTATCCCCTGCGGCAATGGCTTTTTCAAACCAGACTTTTGCCACTTTCGGATCCTTCAGCAGCCCAATGCCATCGCGATAATTAATGCCGAGATAGCGCATGGCTTGCCCGTCTCCCAGGTCCGCTGCTTTTCGAAAAAGTGCAGTGGACTTCCCACGATCAACATTCACGCCGGTGCCTTTTTCATAGGCAATGGCCAGTTTGTTCATGCCGAAGCTGCTGCCCTGGTCGATAGATTGATTGAGCAGAGCCAGGCCTTTTGTGACATCTTTTTTGACATGCTCGCCTTCCAGATAAATCATCCCGAGATTGGCCTGGGCATAGTCATCCCCTGCTTCGGCCCCCTTGGCAAACCAAGACAGGGCGGCCGCAATGTCCGTTTCTGTGCCTCGACCATGCTGATAGAAATTTGCGAGATTGTTCATGGCAGTAGCTTCGCCATTCTCGGCCGCGAGTTTGTACCAGAAGAACGCAACCGCATTATTTTCTGAAACGCCCTGTCCAAATTCAAATATCGAACCGAGTGCAAAATAGGATGTTGAATATCCTTCTGCAGCCGCGCGCGTGTACCAGTAAATCGCATCGGTTTGGCTTTTTTCGGTGCCCGTACCATTCTCGAAGGATACTGCCAGCTGGTACATGGCATCCCCGCGTCCGGCTTCTGCCGCACGTCGGAACCACATCACTGCTTTGACTTCATCTTTGTCAAAGCCAATGGCAAGACGATAATTCAAACCCAGAAAATGCATCGCCCGCGCATCATTGAGTTCTGCTGCTCTGGCATAGAGTCCGTTCGCTTTATCGAGGTCAACTTCGACGCCTTCCCCTTGTTCATAAGCGAGGCCAAGACTGGTAATCGCACGAGGATAATTCAGTGCCGCCGAGCGCTCAAACCAACGGAACGCCTCGGCAAAGTCTTCGGTGACGCCCTGGCCTTTGGAATAAGACAAGCCCAGCCCATACATCCCGAAGGGGTCTTTCCTGTCCGCCAGTCGTCGATAGACCTTGAACAGACTTTCATAGTCTTTCTCGTCGAGCAGCACGTCGACTTGGTCCTTCAATCGGGAGATTTCTTCTACGTCCGTCTCGGCTTGCGCTGAAGCCGGAGCAGTGACCGCGATGAGGCCGGTGAGGAAAGCCGTGAGGATATTCCTTGTAGGGAGCGATTTTCCGATCAAATTCATCGCATCAGGCCGCCGATCAGGTTGCGGACAAAGCGGCCCGCCACGGGTCCGGCGAGGTCGGTTGCGATGGAACCGGCGGCGGATGTCACCCCGGACCGCATGGGATTGGCGCGGGATTTTTTCCCTAGCATCGCGGAAGCGGCGATCGCGGCGGCAGAGCCGGCGGCGACCTTGGCGCCCCGGCTGAAGGCTTTTTCCCAGATGCTCTTGGTCTTGCGCGGGCGCTTGCGGACTTCTTCCTCGCCTTTTTCCTCGACCTCCCTGGCGGTTTCAACCGCGTCGGTCGCCTTGGCGAGCAGGATTTCCTCGGCAGACTCCCGGTCAATCTCTTCGTCATATTTGCCTTCGAGCGGCGAAATGGATTGCATGATCGCCCGTTCCTTTGCGGTGACGGGGCCAAGGCGCGACCGCGGCGGCTTGATCAGCGTGCGCTGGACAATGGAAGGTGCGCCGTCTTCCAACAAGGTGGAAACCAAAGCCTCGCCGACACGCAATTCAGTAATCGCTTCCTCGACATCAAGGTCGGGATTGATCCGGAACGTGTCGGCCGCGGCCTTGATCGCTTTCTTGTCACGCGGGGTGAAGGCGCGCAGGGCATGCTGCACCCGATTACCAAGCTGTCCGGCGACATCTTCCGGAATATCAATCGGGTTTTGGGTGACGAAATAGACGCCGACACCCTTGGAGCGGATCAGGCGCACGACCTGTTCGATCTTGTCCTCCAGCGCCTTGGGGGCGTCTTCAAAGAGCAGGTGCGCCTCGTCGAAAAAGAAGACCAGCTTCGGTTTCTCCGGATCACCGACTTCGGGCAGCGTCTCGAACAGCTCGGCAAGCAGCCATAGCAGGAAGGTCGCATAAAGCTTCGGGCTGCGCATCAGCTGGTCGGCAGCGAGTATGTTGATATAGCCGCGGCCCTGATCATCACACTGGATGAAATCGTCAATCTCCAGCGCCGGTTCACCGAAAAACTGTCCGGCGCCCTGGCTGTCGAGCTGCAGCAACTGCCGCTGGATTGCGCCGACGCTGGCCTTGGTGACATTGCCATATTTGGCCGACAGCTCTTTGGCATTTTCCGCCGTGTGTGCGAGCATCGACTGCAGGTCTTCGAGGTTCAGCAGCAACAGCCCTTGTTCGTCGGCAAAGCGGAAGACGATGTTGAGCACACCCTCCTGGGTATCGTTGAGGTCCATCAGGCGGGCCAGCAACAGCGGTCCCATTTCGCTGATCGTCGTCCGGATCGGGTGACCCTGCTTGCCATACAGGTCCCAGAAGATGGCCGGATTGTCAGAATAGGCATAGTCATCCATGCCGAGTTCCTTCGCCCGTTCTTCCAGCTTGTCGGCATGTTTGAACTGGGGGGAGCCGGCCATGGAAATGCCCGCCAGGTCGCCTTTGACATCGGCGACAAAGACCGGGACACCATTGGCAGAAAAACTCTCCGCGAGCCCCTGCAAGGTCACTGTTTTCCCGGTACCGGTCGCGCCGGCGATAAGCCCGTGGCGGTTGGCGCGGGAGAGATTCAGGCTTTGTTGCTCGCCGCCTCCCAGACCCAGAAAAATCTCTTTTGCCTCGCCCATTTCGAATCCCCTCGACTATTGTGACTTCTGCCTAGTGATGGGCAAAGAAAAAGGCCAGCGCAAGCCGGCCTTTCCCGAAGTTACAATTTCACCAAGTTTATTCGTCGTTGAGTCGGACCGCCAGGAATTGTGGATCACGTCCGCCGCGCTTGATTTGCAGCAACACGGCTTCGCGATTGGCCCGTTTGGCCGATCCGATGGCCTTGTCGAGATCGGGTGCACTGTTCACCGGTCGGCGATTGACGCTGGTGATCAGGAAGCCGCGGCGAATACCTTTTTGTGCGGCATCGCTATTGGGATCAACTGACGAGACGACCACGCCTTTCTGGGAAGCCGAAACACCGATCTGCCGGGCGATGGCCGGGGTCAGATCCACGACCGAGAGGCCAAGGGCATCAGCGGTGGCCTGTGCGCTGTCGCCGTCTTCGTCGGCGCCCATTGCGTCTTCGGCATCCGGATCAAAATTGCTGCCGGCCAGTTCCTCTTCGGACGGCCGCCTGCCAAGTGTGGCATTGACTTTGACTCGCTCGCCGTCGCGCAGCAATTCGATCGGAACCTTGGTACCAACCGGCAAATTGGCAACGAGGAAGGACAGCGTCTGGTCGGGTGTGACCTCACGGCCATTGACCATGACAATCACGTCACCGGCCTGAATCCCTGCCTTCTCGGCGGCTTCGCCGTCGACAACGCTCTGGATGAACTCGCCGCGGTTCTTTTCGAGACCCAGTGAGTCCGCAAGGTCCTCGGTCAGCGGGCTGATCTGCACACCGAGATAGCCGCGTTCTACATCTTCACCCTTTTTCAGGGTGTTGACGATCGGAACCGCCACTTCCGCCGGGATAGCAAAACCGATTCCGACATTGCCGCCCGTAGGCGAAATAATGGCATTGTTGATGCCGATGACATTGCCATTGAGGTCAAACATCGGGCCGCCGCTATTGCCGCGGTTGATCGAGGCATCGGTCTGCAGGAAGCGGTCATAAGCGCCGCCCTGACCGGTATTGCGGTGAATGGCAGACAGGATGCCGGTGGTCACCGTGCCGCCGAGGCCAAAGGGATTGCCGATCGCGATGACCCAGTCACCGACACGGGCGCCCTCGCTGTCGCCAAATTCGACAAAGGGCAGGTCACGGTCCGCATTGATTTTCAGAACGGCAATATCCGAAGCCGGATCACGGCCCACCAGAGTCGCGTCATATTCGGTGCGGTCGGGCATGATCACGGTAATCGATTCAATCGTGGCATTGCGGTTGCCCGGAGCCACAACATGATTGTTGGTCACGATATAACCGTCAGCGGAGATGATGAAGCCGGAACCCAGCGACTGCGCCTGGCGGGTCCGGGTACCATTATTGTCGCCACCACCGCGGCGATTGCCGAAGAGGCCGCCAAAGGGTGTCCCGGCGAAGGGATTGTTGCTCACCCGCACGCGCTGCGTGGTCGAGATATTGACAACAGCTGGCTGCAGTTGCTCGGTCAGGTCGGCAAAGCTCATCGGCGCACCCGCACGCGGGGCGGCGGCTCGCATCACCTGGCTGTCATTTGCCGCGACCTGTGCACCGGCAATGCCGACACCGGAAAGTGTCGCTGCACCTCCCGCCAGTAACAGAGCCGCTGAAATTCCGTAAGCGTAACGCACAATATATTCCTCTCAACAAGTTCGCATCGATGCTGAACGCCCGATACCAAAATCATTCACTTTCGCCCAAATGATTGGCGCGGAATTTATGAACCGAATTTGAATAGTACCACAGTCAATCATTAAGATCAGCTTTTCGGTGGACGTTTTTGACGTGCATGCCCGCTATTTGGGTCCTGCACAGGCGTTTCGCAAGCCGGGAGTCGCAGATTTGTCGAATTTTATGGCGCTTTTGCCGAAAAACGACATTTGTAGTCGATAATTGATTTTTTTGCTCTCCGAGCCCGCTAAAAAGTGAAATCCCCATCCGTCCGGACGGGCTCATGCTTGCCAAACTCGAGAGAGTCGTTGGCCAGCTGCGTATCGAAAAACTCGTGTACCGATGCGATCTTGCCGTCGCGGAAGGTGAAAATGTGGACATAGCGCTGGTCGTAACGCTGGCCGTTTTTGGCGACGCCTTCCGCTTCCATAATCGCGGTGATGCCGTCCGGGCTTTCGTTCATGACGTTCCATTTGCTGGCGAAGCGGAAACGCGTGAAATCGAGAGCGTCAAAGATCAGCGGCAAGGCGGCTTTCAGGGCGGCGAAGCTGTCATAGCGTCCGGATATGACCGTATTGCCCGACACGTTATACACGACATCCGGCTGATGCAGCGCCTCAAAACCCTCGAGATCCAGTTCCGCCAGAGCGGCATAAAAGGCATCCACAATGTCCCGGTTAACGGACATCAGGTCCTATCGACCGCGGAACTGACGCAGATACTCGTTATCCGGGGAGAGCACGAAGGACGAAGTGGAGTTCGTTTCATTGCCTTTCCGGAAGGTTGTCTCATAGCTGCGCATCGCCCGGTAGAAATCGTAGAATTCGGGGTCTTTGCCAAAGCTTTCTGCGTAGGTCCGCGCCGCACTTGCGTCGGCTTCGGCGCGGATAATCGCAGCCTGTTTCCGGCCTTGCGCCAAAATCGTGCGCGCTTCCTGCTCACGTGCGGTCCGCATCCGCTGATAGGCACTTTCTAGCGGCGTGCCGTCGGGAAGATCGGCGCGCTTGATCCGGACATCGACAATCTCGGCGCCATATTGGCGGGCGACGCGATTAAGGCCGGTCTGGATATTGTCCATGATCTGGCCCCGCTCCGGCGTTAGCAGCGATGCGAAAGGCCGCTTGCCAAGCTCGTTCCTGAGCGCCGAACCCAGGATCGGGCGAAGCTCATCGGCCACACGGGCCTCGTTGCCGGCCGCGATGAACATGCGCAGGGGATCGGTGATGCGGAAACGTGCAAAAGCATCCACTTGAAGCCGCAGCTGATCGGTGGACAGCACCTGCTGCTGTTCCATCTCGACATCAAGAATGCGCTTGTCGATCCAGACAATCTGTTCAGCGAACGGGATTTTCGCAATCAGTCCGGCGCCGGTCTGACCGAATTCCATGCCATTCTGGTAGCGGTTTACGATCCGCACGGGTTCACCAAAGCGTACGACTACGCCTTGCCGGGTTTCGGGAACGATCACCGTTGTGTAAGGATGAACAGTCCGCCGATCAGGATGACCGCGAGGGCGACCGGATTTTGCATCACTCTGCTGATCATTGGCCGTCTCCCGCCTGAGCCGCATCGGCCCGCTTTTTCAATTCCGGAAGCGCGAGATAGGGGGTGACCCCGCTCGGTTCCACGATCGTCTTGTCGACTTCGGACAATACGCGCTCCATGGTTTCATAATACATGCGCTGGCGCGTCACGCGGGGTGCCAGCCGATATTCTTCATAGACCTTGTCAAAGGCCGCTGATTCACCCTGTGCCTGGGCGGTCAGTTGCTGTGCATAGGCGCGGGCTTCGTTGAGGAAGGTCTGCGCCGTCTGCTGCGAAGCCGACACTTCTTTAAAGGCATCGTTCACCGCTGCTGGCGGATCGGCTTTCTTGATTGCGATACCGCGAATGACCACACCGGCACCGTAACCGTCAAGCAAGGCCTGCATGTTGGTTTCCACCTGCTGCTCGATCTCGGTCCGCTCGGAACCGATCGTATCATCCAGCGTAAAATTGGCCACGGCGGCGCGCATCGACGCTTCGGCCACTTCCTTGATGGTTTCTTCCGGCTCGGCAATCTGGAACAGGAACAGCTCGGGAGCCTTGATGTTCCAGCGAACCGAATAGGCGAGGTCGACGATATTCTGGTCGCCGGTCAGAATCAGCTTCTCGGATTCTCCGGTCGGAATATAGATCGTCCGAATCTCTTCCACGTCGAGCTTGGTGACTTGTTCCAGCGGAGTGGGGAGCGAAA
>JBCBZY010000133.1:0-7472 GCA_039815115.1 Pseudomonadota bacterium
CGAATAGAAGCCTTGCTATGTTTCATCTCTTGGAAGTGCGGTTTCTGGGACCCGGAGGACGTAAAAATAACGGCAGATCGGGATATGCGGAACAGCTATGTTCAGGGCGACAAGACCATTACCGTCTGGAACTGCCGCCGCTGCGGGATGACGAGCTACTGGACGCCGCTCACAGCACCGCCGGAGCGAATGGGCGTCAACATGCGGCTGTTTGATCCGGAGGGCTGGGCGCATCTTCCGGTCCGGCACGTAGACGGAGCCAGCCTCTGAACTGACTGTTCCGGGTTCAGATATGTCTGGTGGCAAACAGGAACAGGATCCAGGCCGCCATGCCGATCAGCGAGAATACTGTTCCAACGACGCCAAGCTGCCGGATACGCAACGTTTTGCCTTCATAATGCTGATACATGCCGTAGACATGCAGAACCCGGGCCAACAGAAACAGACCGGCCAGCGCGACCAGGCCCCAGTGCCAGGCATTGGCAAGCTCCAATATCGCCAGCATGATCAGGGCTATCGGCGCATTTTCCGCCAGATTGGAATGGCAACCCCGCACCATTTTCATCTTTGGATCGTCACTGGCACCAAAATCCGTCTGCGTTCGCACGCGTTGCCCGACAACCTTGAACATCAGAAATATCAGCAGCAGCGCGCAAATGGCGGCCGTCAGTCCTGTAACCGGAATTGTCATGTCATGTCTCCGCTCTTGGTGACGCGGTTTTGCCCATTCGTCGCCGGAAAGGCAAATCAGCAGTTGGTCAGGTCCCGCAACTGGAGCAGGCCGGATCCTTGGGAAGGTTAAGGCTGCGCATCGACGGCTTCAATCCATCGAATAACTGCAGCTTGCCAGCCGGATCTTCGCCAAAGCCCGTCACCACGCGAATGGCTTCCATCGCAGCGAAGCTCCCCATCAGCCCGACCATCGCGCCCAGCACGCCCACTTCCGAACAATTGTCGCAATCGTCCGGGTCAAGGGCATCGCCGACGAAGCAGCGGTAGCAGGGCTTGTCTTCTTCCCAGCCGCGGAAAACTCCCAGCTGTCCCTGAAACTGTCCGATTGCGGCGGAGACCAGAGGGACTTTGTGTTCGAGCGACAGGTCTGACACCAGAAGACGGGTCTGATAATTGTCAGAGCCGTCGATAATGACATCGAAATCACCGAAAAATGCTGCACTTTCCGGCAAAAAATGCTGCGCGGTAAGTCTCTGATTAACCATATTTATTAACGTTTCGGGATTGATCCTGTGTGCCGCCTTTTGTGCAACTTCCACTTTCGGCTGGCCGACGTCTTCGGCGGTAAACAAAATTTGCCGCTGCAGGTTGGAAAGCGACACGACATCATCGTCGATTATGGTCAGTTTGCCGATACCGGCTGCCGCAAGATACTGGATCGCAGGACAGCCAATCCCGCCCGCGCCAATGATCAGGACATGGGCATCCAGGAGCTTTTTCTGTCCGGCACCGCCAATGTCCCGCAGCACAATATGCCGCGCATAGCGGTCCAGTTGATGGTCGGAAAGCGCCAAATGCCTACCAGTAGAATTTCAGTACGCTGCGACGCCAGGCAGGTCTGCCATCCTCGGTTGGCCGCATGTTGTTCTTGCCCTCACGAGCGAAATAGTTCGCGACATATTCTTCCAGCGGCGGGCAGTCGATGGACACCGGTGTGACCCGCTTCAAATCACCGCTGCCGTCGGTCAACATCAAAACGTTCACAAAATAATATTCGCCATCATTCAGCTTGCGAGTGGGTTCGCATCCCGACGTCAGTTTTTTTGCCTTGAGCGACTCGCGATAGCTATATTTCGGCTTTGTCTTGAATTCGGCGACCGGAATACCGCTCAAATCTTCCGGCAGCGCCGGCATATCGGAAGCGCCCGGTGTTGCTGCCTGAAGACTTGCTGCCAATGCAAAACCCAAAATGCTCATGATTCACACTCCTGTTGATCCAAAACCGCCGCTTCCGCGGGCCGTTTCGTCAAGCGTTTCGACCTCGACCAGATGACCCCGCTGAACAGGCGCGATGATAATCTGGGCGATCCGGTCGCCACGTTCGACGACAAATTGTTCTTCGCCCAGATTGGCCAGAATGACCTTGATCTCTCCGCGATAATCGCTGTCAATCGTCCCGGGCGTATTCAGTACAGATACGCCTTTCTTCAGCGCCAGTCCAGACCGGGGGCGAACCTGCACCTCATAACCTTCGGGTATCGCAAATGCGAAGCCGGTTCCAACCAGTGCGCGGGTCCCCGGCGCGATGCTGGCGGGTTCGGCGGCCCGTACATCCATTCCCGCTGACCCGGATGTTTCATAGGAGGGTAACGGCAGGTCGTCGGCATGGGCCAGGCGCTTGACGGCAATGTCAATCGGTTCGAACATGGTGGTTTCAGTTTTCCTCGGTGATGGTTGTGCTGATCTTGTCGACAAGTCGCCGGGCGACTTCGGGCTTGGGCAGGCGTTCCCAGATTTCCGAACTGTCGGCCGTGATGATGTGCACGCTGTTCTCGGTGCCGCCCATCACATCCCCGGACACGTCATTGGCGACGATCCAGTCGCAGCCCTTCCGGGCCAGCTTGGCCCGGGCATGTTCGGCGATATTCTCGGTTTCGGCAGCAAATCCGATGAGCAGGTCCGGCCGCTTTTCATGCGCTGCCAGCCCGGCAAGGATGTCCGGATTTTCCGTTAGCTCCAGCGGCGGCGGCGCATCGCCTTTTTTCTTAATCTTCTGTTCGGCATTTTCCGCCGCCCGCCAGTCAGCCACTGCTGCGACCATGATCGCAATATCGGCCGGGAGGGCTGCGAGGACCGCGGCTTCCATTTCGCGGGCCGTTTCGACGTCTACGCGCATGACACCGGCGGGAGTGGGCAGATGGACCGGCCCGGCGACCAGCGTGACGTCCGCACCGGCTTCCGCAGCTGCAGCGGCAATCGCGAAACCCTGCCGCCCGGAAGAGCGGTTGGCGATGTAACGGACCGGGTCAATTGGTTCGCGGGTCGGTCCGGCGGTGATCAGCACGTGGTGGCCATGCAGCGGACGATGCTGGTCCGGCGCAAATGCCGGTTGCCCGTCGAGCGGATTGGGGCCCAGCTCCGATTCCGATTCCAGCGTTGATGCCGATGAACCGCCCAGATGGCGGGTGATCTCGGCCATGATCGCTTCAGGATCAGGGAGTCTTCCGGGTCCATATTCACCGCAGGCCATGTCGCCTTCGTCGGGCGGCATGATCGCAATGCCATCCGTTTTGAGCTGCTCCAGATTGCGCTGCGTCGCGGCATGCTCCCACATCCGGACATTCATTGCCGGCACAGCCATGACCGGCGTATCGGTCGCCAGCAGCAAAGTTGTCGCGAGATCATCGGCAATCCCGCCAGCCATTTTTGCCAGCAGGTTGGCAGTCGCCGGACAGACGACAACCAGATTCGCTTCCCGGGACAACTGGATATGCCCCATTTCCGCTTCGTCCTTGAGCGACCACAGGGTGGTGTGCACTTCATTCTCTGACAATGCGGCGAGAGTCATCGGTGTGACAAATTGCGCGCCGGATTCGGTGAGCACACAGCGCACGGTCATGCCGGCCTTTTTGATCAGCCGGATCAGCTCGCTCGACTTGTAAGCCGCGATCCCGCCGCCGATTATCAGGAGGATATGCTTTGGTGCGCTCATCGTGTCATCCCCACAGGAACATCGCCCCGGCGCCTGCGCCTCCGGCTATCAGGGCAATTAGCATATAACGCCAGAATCCTCCACCGGACCGAATTTTGCGGCGATCCCAGATCAGATCCACGTCCGCAACCGGTAGCGCCGGCGGGGCACCGCCTTTGCGGGGAAGCTGATCGTCCAGCCGCCGGACAATGTCGGGCAGCATCAGCAATGTGTCCATATCCGAATTGATCCGGTCGGCAATTGCTGCCTCGGGCCCGAGCTCGCCGCGAATCCATTCTTTCACATAGGGTCCGCTGGTGTCCCACATGTTGATGCCGGGATTGAGATCGGTGGCGATCCCTTCAACCATCACCATGGTTTTCTGGAGCAGCAGCAGATGCGGCTGGGTTTCCATGTCGAAATCGCGGGTGATCGCGAATAGCCCGTCGAGCATGTCACCGACCGACAATTCGCTCACCGGCTTGCCGCGCATCGGTTCGCCGACGGCGCGCAGTGCGGTCGCGAAATCCTCCATGCTGTGGTGATCCGGCACATATTGCGCTTCGAAATGGATTTCGGCCACGCGTTTGTAGTTGCCGGTGGTCAGGCCATAGAGAATTTCCGCCAGCCAGAAGCGGGCCTTCTTGTTGATCCTGCCCATGATCCCGAAATCGATCGCGACAATGGTGCCATCCTGCTTCACGAAAAGATTGCCCTGGTGCATGTCGGCGTGAAAATAGCCGGCCTCAATGGCCTGCTTCAGAAACGTGTGGACGAGGCGATTGGCAAGGTCGTTGAGATCATGGCCCGCCGCCATCAGATCCTCGCGTCGCGATATCTTGATGCCGTCGACCCAGTCCAGCGTCAGTACCCGGCCCGAAGTCCGGTCCCAGTCTATCGCGGGGATTTCATATTGCTCGACATTGGCCATATGCTCGGCCAGTTCCGAGGCGCTGGCAGCCTCTCGGCGCAGGTCCAGCTCGCGCATTGTCCAGCGGCGGAAATTGGCGATAACCAGCTGGGGCCGCAACCGTTTGGCCTCACCGCCCATCGCCTCGAGATGGGCTGCTGCCCATTCATAAGTGTCAATATCCTCGCCGAATTTCTTGATGATGCCCGGGCGGAGCACCTTGACGGCGACATCCTTGCCGTCAATCGTCGTCGCCCGGTGCACCTGGGCGATCGAGGCGGCGCCGACCGGTTCGGGATCAATATGGCTGTAGAGCTCGTCCAGTGGCTTGCCGAGACTGAGTTCGATTTCATCACGGATCTTTTTGAACGGCACCGGCGGCAGGCTGTCTTGCAGTTGCAACAGATCCCGCGCCGCTTCCTCCCCGATAATGTCCGGACGTGTCGCGAGGGTCTGGCCAAGTTTGATTGCGGCGGGCCCAATGGCCTGCAGCGCGGCCGAATAATTGGGCTCCTTCGGCTGGATGGTTCCGAGCCGGGCGAGGCGGAACAGGCGCCGGACTTGTGGCGGTGTGGCCTTGTGCTTTTCGATATCGCGCAGAGCACCATGTTTGGCGAGGGTGCGGCCCCATCTGAGCAGCCGGAAGATATGCGTGCGGGCGGATGTCATGCGGTGGCGTTCAGACTTTCCAGCCGCTGTGAATGGCGACCAGGCCGCCCATCATCGGTTCCACTTTGGTCTGGCTGAATCCGGCGGCCTCGATCATCGCCTGAAATTCCTCCATTGGCGGGAAGCGATCGATGGATTCGGCGAGGTAGCGATAGCTATCCTCGTCTCCCGCGACCGCCTTGCCGATTTTTGGCAGCACCCGATGCGAGTAGAAATCATAGATTTTGTCAAAACCTGGCCACAGCGTCTTGGAAAATTCCATGCAATAGAAGCGGCCGCCATAGCGCAGGACGCGGTGTGCCTCGGCCCAGTGCTGCCGGGATATCGGTCACGTTCCGAATGCCGAAGACGATGGTATAGGCATCAAAATGGGCATCGGGGAAGTTCAGCACCTCTGCGTTCTGTTCGCTCCAGACAAGGCCATCAATCCCCTTGCGGATCGCCCGGTCAATCCCTTCGGACAACATGTCGCCATTGATATCGGCCACTGTGATATTGGCCCCGCTGTCCACCATCCGGAAGGCGATGTCGCCGGTGCCGCCGGCCATGTCGAGAATATCTTCACCGCTGCGGGGTTTGACGCGGCGCACGAACCTGTCTTTCCACAGGCGGTGGGTGCCCGCGCTCATCGCATCATTCATGACATCATATTTGCTGGCGACGCTCGAAAAGACCTGGCCGACCCGCCCGGCCTTCTCTTCCGGTTCGACCTCTTCATAGCCAAAGGAGACGGTTTTGCTTTCAATCATGGATCGTTGCTCTTGCCCTTGCTGCGCCCAGTCTGTGCGGGGGTGTTCCCTCGCATTAGACGAGGCTTGGCAGCACTGCAATCTCCCTGTAGCTGCACTTTGGACCATATTTCTCGAACAGGGACACGCATGCCGGAACTGCCAGAAGTCGAAACCACCGTCGCGGGCCTGCGTCCGGTTCTGGAAGGCCGGCGGCTGACCCTGGTCGAGCCGCGCCGGGCCGACCTGCGGCGTCCGATTCCCGCAGACTTGCGACAGCGGATGACCGGCTCCCGGGTGACGAGCCTGGGACGCCGGGCCAAATATGGCCTGATCGCCACCGACCGGGGCGACATGCTGATCTTTCATCTCGGCATGTCGGGGCGCTGGCGGATCGACCCGCAGGAAATCGAAAAACATGATCATCTCGTGCTGAAAACCGAGGAGAACCGCCGTCTGGTGCTGAATGACCCGCGTCGGTTCGGGTCGCTTGATCTGATCCGGATGGACGAGCTGGACACATATGCGCCGTTTGTCGCGATGGGCCCCGAGCCGCTGGGCGATGAGCTGACCGGCGCCTATCTCAAGCAGGCGACCAGGGATCGCAAGGCCTCAATCAAGCAGCTGTTACTTGACCAGCGCGTGGTCGCCGGCCTTGGCAATATCTATGTCTGCGAAGCGCTGCACATGGCGGGTATTTCACCGAGACGGGCAGGGGGAGGCATCTCGCGCCCGCGCTATGACCGGCTTGTGGAGGCGATCAAACAGGTTCTGACTGCCGCTATTGCAGCAGGGGGCTCGAGTCTCAGGGACTTTGTCCAGCCGGATGGCGAACTGGGATATTTTGCCAAGGACTGGCTGGTCTATGGCCGCGAGGGCGAGCCTTGTGCCTGTGGTGCTCCGGTCCGCCGCCGGGTCGACAGCGGTCGATCGACCTTTTTCTGCGGAAAATGCCAGAAATAGCAGCGGCGTCTTCCTCTCCAACAAACTGTTGACGGGAATCGCCTCTCACGCTATTGCCCGCCGACTTGAGCCATGGACGCAATAGCGATTCACGGCGAATCAGCTTTTCATATTCGAGGTATTTTCATGGCCAATACGCCACAGGCTAAAAAACGTATCCGTCGCAATGGGCGCCGTACGGTCATCAACAAGAACCGGGTCAGCCAGATCCGTACGAAGATCAAATCGGTTGAAGCCGCTCTGGAAGCCGGTGACAAGGCCGCTGCAACCGCTGCTCTTTCGGCAGTACAGCCAGAACTGGCGCGCGGTGTTGCGCGGGGCGTGTTCCACAAGAATACGGCTGCCCGCAAATTCAGCCGCCTGACAAAGCGTGTCGCTGCTCTCTCCTGAGACAACAACATAGCCGACAAAAAGTAACCCGCTTAACGGCGGGTTTTCTTTTGTCCGTTCAAGATGCCCGCCGAAGATGACAGCTGGCACGAAAGCGATTCGCCTGGCCTCTGTCAGGGTCAGGAATGGTGAATCCGGGATTCACGCAGAAATTTTCCCGATTTTACTC
>JBCBZY010000003.1:0-25611 GCA_039815115.1 Pseudomonadota bacterium
CGGTCATTTGGGGCACGATTTTCGCCCAGTTCTGGGCTGACTTTGAGGAAATGCTTGATGCAGCCACGCGCGGCTATGAAGCGACCATTGCCGTTGGTTCAACACTGGATGACCGGCACTATTCCTTCTGGCACAATACCGCCACAGCAGGTGTGATCGGATCTGCAGCCGCCGCTGCATTCGGCTTTGAAAAAACCCCGTCACAACAAAATATTGTCGATGCAATGGGGCTGGCAGGCTCCGTTTCTGGTGGTTTCTGGCAAATGCGTCATGAAGATACGTTTACCAAGCAATGGCATGTCTTCCATGCGGCAGAAACAGGTTGGCATGCCGCAGAGGCGTCGCTGGAAGGCGCCACGGGGCCCCGCTTCATCCTCGAAGGTCCGCAAGGCCTCTATGCCGCCACTTGCAAAAACCCCAAACCCATGACCTATCCGGCCCAGTGGCGCATTCATGAAGTCAGCTTCAAGCCCTGGGGTGCCTGCCGTCATGCCCATCCCGCCATCGATGCCGCACTGGAGCTCAAGGCGAAGCTTGGTCACCTCGAGGGCGAGATAACAGTTGAAACCTATGCCGATGCGATCACTTTCTGCGATCGGCCCGATCCGCAGACCGTGATCGATGCCAGATTTTCTCTGCAGCATGCTGTTGCTCTGGCGGCGGAACGCGGGGTACCTCAGCTGGCGGACTTCGAACCCGATGCGATTGCTGCATGGGCGGCAGATCGGGCACGCGTGCGGGTTTCGGAAGATTCGGATATCACCGCCCGCTATCCCGAACATTATGGCGCACGGGTGACCTGTGCCGGAGAGAGTGTGGAGCTGGTGGACACGCTGGGTGATCCCGAGCGGCCCCTGACAAAGGAAGGAGTGATCGCCAAGGCACGAGCGCTGATCGCCTGGGGCGGACTGGCCGAAAAGGAAGCGGATCGGGCCATCGAGCTGGCGCTGGACGGCGATGATGTGGCTCCGATTCTGGTCATGATCGAGAACTGGCTGTCATGAGTGCGACCCAGGATATTCTGGCCTTTGCAGCCGCTGACCGTGTCTTGCCAGACCATATAAATGCCACCGCACGCCGGTTGCTGGCCGATACGCTGAATGTCGGTGCGGCGGGGGCGAGGTCGGATGCAGCACAGGCAATGCTCGAGGCTGTCCGCGGCTGGGGTCAGGGAGAAGAGGCGCGTCTGCTCGGCCTGGACGAGCGGATGCCAGCCCCGTCTGCGGCCTGGTTCAACGCGTTCGCCATCCACTGTCTTGAATGGGATGCAGTGCATGAGCCGGCGGTGGTGCATGCCATGTCGGTGGTCACTGCTGCCCTGCTGGCTAGCGCCGACCGGATGGGCGGATGCGATGAACAAGCGTTTCTGACCGCGCTGGCCGTGGGTGTCGATATCGCCAGCGGGCTTGGGATCTCGGCGCACGAAGGCATGCGGTTTTTTCGGCCGGCGACCGCCGGCATTATCGGCGCGGCCCTTGCGGTTGCGCGGCTGGAAGGCCTGCCGCCGGAATGCCTCGCAGACGTGATGGGTCTGACCTATTCCCAGGTAGCAGGTACGATGCAGGCGCATTTGGAAGGCTCCATTGCGCTGCCGTTACAGATCGCCAATGCCGGACGTGCGGCGATTACCGCGGTCGATCTCGTGAAGGCCGGGATGAGCGGACCACATGATGTTCTGGAAGGTCCGTTCGGTTATTTCCAGCTTATTGAGCCGGGAGATATGGCAAAATATGTTGCGGGGCTCGGTCAGCGCTGGCTGATCGAAGAGGTCAGTATCAAGCCATTTCCTTCCGGGCGGGCGAGCCATGGCATATTGGGCGCGATCGACAATCTGTTGCGCGACGAGGCTCTGGATCCGGCGAATGTCGAATCCGTCGATATCGCGGCCCCGCCGCTCATTCACCGGCTGGTCGGGAGGCGCTACAAGGCGGAGATGACGCCGGCCTATGCCCGGCTTTGCTTGCCCTTTCTGGTACCGCTGATGCTGTGTGACGGGATTATTGACCCGCGTTGTTTTACACCCGGGCAATTTGCCGATCCGAAGCTGATGGCTCTGGGTCAGAAGGTCTCGGTGCGCATTGACGACAACCCGGATCACAATGCTCTGGCCCCGCAGCAGCTGTGTTTGAACATGGCGGATGGCAGCAGCATCGACCGGACGATCTCTGACAACCTCGGCAGCCCGTCCGCACCGATGTCCGAAGCTCAAGCCCAATCCAAGCGCGACCTCGCCCGCAGTCTTGCTGCCAACGGCTGCGATACCCGCATCTTTGACAACCCTCTTGCCTATGCCACGGAGTCCCAATGACCTTTCCGACCTATTTCGAGACTTTTGACGCGAAACAGATGCTCGACCAATATCCGGTCGGGGACGAATTTGTCCGCCGCTATACCGCCATGTCTCGTGACGAGCTCTATGCTGTGCAGGACAAGCAGTTCCGCAAGCTGATGCAGCGTGGATGGGAGATTCCCTTCTATCGGCGTCTGTGGGGGGAACAGGGGATCGAACCCGGCGACATTACCAGTCTGGCGGATATCACGAAGCTGCCGGTCTATGACAAATCGGACCTGATGGCCTCCGTCAACGCCTATCCGCCCTATGGAGACTTTGACGGGCGCGGGGACACGCCCGTGGTGTTTCATACTACCAGTGGCACTACAGGTCGGCCCCAGCCGCTGATGTTCGGGCCGAAAGGGCGGGAGATTACGAATTTGCTGGTAGGCCGCATGTATCGCTGGATGGGCCTTGGCAACGACGATGTAGTCCAGTCGGTTTACGGGCATGGCATGATCAATGGCGGGCATTATATCCGTGAGGCCGTGACCCATTTCACCAATGCGCTGTTCCTGAGCGCGGGGACCGGCATCGAAACCCGGTCGATCAATCAGGTCAATCTGATGGCGGATTTCGGCGTCACCTGCATGGTCGGCTTTGTCGACTATATCCGCAAGCTGGCCGATACGGCAGCGGCGGAAGAGCTGTTTGACAAGATTCAGCTCAAGATGATCATCGGGCATCTCGGCACCGAGGATCGGGCTTCAACCGAAGCGGCCTGGCAGGGCGCGAAGGCCTATGACTGGTATGGCGTCGGCGATACCGGTTCGATCGCCGGCGAGGGGCCGGAGCGGGACGGCATGTATGTCTGGGAAGATGCGCAATATCTCGAACTGCTTGATGTCGACAGTGGCACATCGGTGGCGCCGGGAGAGACGGGCGATATGGTCGTGACCTGCCTGTTCAAGGACGATATCGCGCCGTGCATCCGCTTCAACACCCATGACATTACCGAGGAAATGACGAGCAGCAACCAGACCGGCATGGTGTTCAAGCGGATTACCGGTTTCAAGGGCCGCAGCGACAATATGGTCAAGCTTCGGGGCATCAATATCTTCCCGCATGCGATCGGGTCGATCATCGAAGGCCGCAGCGAGCTGACCGGGGAATATGTCTGTCACGTCACCCGCGATGATGCCGGACGCGATGATATGCATGTCACGCTGGAATGTCGGGACGGGGGAGATCAGACGGCTCTCGCTGACCTGCTCCGCAAGGGTCTGGGCATCGAGGTCGGCGTCACGCTTGTCGGCGCCGGCGATACGGCAAAACAGACCGAGATCGATACAAGGCAGAAACCGATTCGCCTGATCGATCAGCGGGGCTTATGAAGGAAAGCATGATCAACCGGGAAGATCTGGAAGCGGCCAATATGGCGCTCAATGCTTTTACCGAGCTGGATCCCGGTGCGACTTCTGGCAGCGGGCCACTCGCTGGTCTGACTGTCGGCGTAAAGGCCAATATTGCCGTGCGGGGGATGAAGTGGACGGCCGGTATCGAGGCTTTTGCCAACCGGGTCGCCGAACAGGATGCGCCCGCTGTGGCCGCCTTGCGCAACGCCGGCGCCGCAATTGTCGGCATGCTCAATATGGAAGAGGCGGCGCTCGGCGCGAAGACCGACAATCCGTTTTTCGGTGCGACCCAGAATCCGCACCGGATCGGCTATACGCCCGGCGGCTCATCAGGGGGCAGCGGGGCCGCGGTGGCCGCCGGTCTGTGTGATGTCGCGCTGGGCACCGACACCATGGGGTCGGTCCGGATTCCGGCGGCCTATTGCGGCATATATGGTCTCAAACCGACGCGCGGATCGGTCAGCCAGCAGGGGCTCGAAATTGTCGATGCTGAGCTCGACAGTATCGGCCCGCTGGCTCGATCTCTGGACCAGCTGGACGCTTGTTCGCGGGTTCTGGTAGATGGCTATGATGACAGTCAAGCCATTGATAATATTATATTGTTGGACGACCTGGGTGGGGTGGAATGCGAACCCGCTGTTCTGGAAGGCCATGACAAGGCAAAGGCCGCCTGCGGGGCCAGCACCACCATCGCACTGCCGCATAGCCTGTCCCGGATTCGCTTTGCCGGGTTCATCATGTCCTCACTGGGCTTGTCCCGCGAGCTCGCAGATGTGCTTGCCACCAATCCCGACGGTGTGTCCGGGCATCTTCGCCATCTGCTGACCTATGGACCGGAGCGTAGCGCCGATGATCTGGCGGAAGATCGGAACATATTGGCCGAGGTCAGCGATGCCCTGCACAGCACCATCGGACCCGGCACGGCCCTGCTGATGCCGACGGCCCCGCAAGCGGCTTTTCCGCACGCCGACAAAGCGCCCGCCAATCAGGCCGACTTTACCTGCCTCGCCAATATTGCCGGATTGCCGTCCGTGACCATCCCGTCCGGCCGCGATGCCGACGGACTGCCGGTGGCAGTGCAGCTGGTCGGCGCGGCGGGCAATGATGCCGGCCTGATCGCCAAAGCGCGCGAACTGGATGCGGCACTGGCCGCCTTTCACCCACCCGAACTATTTGCAGAAAACTGAAGGAGAGAGAAGATGCGCATTATCGTGTTGTTCAACCTGAAAGAAGGCGTGGATATCGCCGAATATGAGGAATGGGCGAAGACCCGGGATATTCCGACCGCCAGCGGACTGGCGTCGGTCGAATCCTTCACCGTCCACAAGGCCACCGGGCTGTTCGGTTCGGATGACCCGTCACCTTATGAATATTTCGAGATTATCGACATTGGCGGCATGGATGAATTTGTCGCGGATGTGTCAGACCCGGCCTTCCAGGAAGCGGCCGCGCCGTTTCAGGACTATGCCGACAATCCAACCTTCATTCTGACAGAAGATCTGTAATGTCCGGCAAATTCGGTGGCAAAACCATCGTCGTCACCGGTTCCGGCAAGGAAAAGGGATTGGGCCAGGGCATCCTGCAGCGCTTTGCCGATGAAGGCGCCAATTGCGTCGTCTCAGACCTGAAAATCGATGGCGAGGCGGAAGGCGTGGCCGAGGAATTGCGCGGACGCGGGGCGGAAGTTGCCAATATCGCCTGCGATGTCAGCGACGCCGAACAGTGTCAGGCGCTGGTCGACCAGGCCGTCGATGCCTTTGGGGCCGTGGATGTGTTCGTCAATAATGCCGGGATCGGCTTCATGATGAAGCCGCTGCTCGATGTGGTCCCCGACGATTTCGCGCTGGTCATCGGCGTCAATCTGAACGGCGCTTTCTACTGCACCCAGGCTGCAGCCAAGGCGATGGTCAAGGCGGGCAATGGCGGCCGGATTATCAATATCGCATCCCAGGCAGCCAAGACCGGATTTCCGCATCTGCCCGCCTATGTGTCGTCCAAGCATGGCATGGTCGGCCTGACCCGCGCGAGCGCGGTCGAACTGGGCGCACACGGGATTACCGTCAACGCGGTCTGCCCCAACCATGTGACCACAGCTCTGGGTGCGGAGCAGAATGCCTATTTCTCCAAGCTGCTCGGCTTTGATACGGTCGAGGCCTATCTCGCCAATATGGCGGCCAAGAACCCGATGGGCCGCCCCGGTCTGCCCTCCGATACCGCAGCCGCCTGCGCCTGGCTGGCGAGTGACGACGCCTTTTATGTCACCGGCGAAGCGCTCAATGTGTCCGGCGGAGAGGAAATGCACTAATGGCCCATTATGCCGGGTCTTGTCATTGCGGCGCCCTGACGCTGGATTTCCGGACCGGGAAATCTCCGGCGGCACTGGGTGCGCGAACCTGCCAGTGCTCCTTTTGTCAGAAGCATGGGGCCTCATGGACATCGGACCCGGAAGGCGAGGTGGGCATCGCGCTCGCCGGGCCGGTCAGCCGATACCGGTTTGGAACCGAAACGGCCGATTTTCTTGTCTGCGCAACCTGTGGTGTCGTACCGGTTGTGACCAGCGAGATAGATGGAAGGCTGCGCGGCGTCATTCGGGTGGAATGTCTGGAGGAGAAAGCGGCATTTCTGGAAAAGGCCGCTCCGATGGACCTCGAGGGAGAACTGCTCAATGACCGGATTGATCGCCGCGCCCGGCGCTGGACACCGGTTATGATCAAGGAAGAGGACATGCATTGATGGAAGAAGAACGTATCGATTGGCCGGACGGCGCGAAAATGGCGCTGAGCGTGGTGGTCAATGTCGAGGAAGGCAGCGAGATGACCATTGCCCGCGGGGATCGCGGGATGGAACCGGTCGACGAGCTGGGTATCCACATCAAGTCCCCGATCCGCAATTATGGCAATGAATCCAACTATCTCTACGGGATCAAGGCGGGCGCGCCGCGGATTGTGAAACTGCTGAAGCAGCATGACATCATGGCGAGCTGGACGGTGGCGGCAATGAGCCTGGAAAATCATCCGGAAATCGGCGAGGCGATGGCCGAAATGGGTCATGAACCGGTCAGCCACGGCTACCGCTGGGTGCACCAGTTCAAGATGGACGAGGATCAGGAACGCGAATTCATCCGCAAGGCGGTCCAGTCGATCGAGAAGACGACCGGGACGCGACCCTATGGCTGGCTGTCGCGCTATTTCCATACCGACAATACGCGGCGTCTGCTGATCGAGGAAGGTTTTGCCTATCATATGGACAATTATTCCGGTGACGTGCCGTTTTGGGACCGGGAAACCGTACCCGAAAAACCGATTGCCATTGTGCCCTATCAGCTCGACAATAATGACATGAAAATGTGGACCGATCCGGCGATGACGCCGCAAAGCTGGCTGGACTATGCGATCCGCAATTTCGACCAGATCTACCGCGAGTGCGAAGAAGGCCATCCGAAGATGATGTCGCTCGGCCTGCATCTCAGGATTATCGGACGCCCGGGCCGGATCTGGGCGCTGGAAGAATTTTTCCGTCATGTGCGTTCGAAAAAGGATGTCTGGGTCACCACCCGGCATCAGATCGCCCAGCATCTTGCGAAGGTCGATCCGGTATGAGCGGTCGTGATAAAATCCTCCCCGTGCATCGCATGGGGAGGGGGACCAGCGCAGCTGGTGGAGGGGCTTTTGGCGCGGCCGTTGCTCCGCGCTTTGCGCGGCCCCTCCGTCGCCCATTCGGGGCGCCACCTCCCCAAAGCTGCGCTTCAGGGAGGAATATTTCATGACCCTGCGTCTCGAAAAGGATGGCAAGATCGGGCGTCTGCTGATCGACCGGCCGGACAAGCGGAATGCGTTTACGCAGGAGATGTGGGAGCTGTTTCCCGACTTGCTCGCTGACGCAATGGCAGATGATGCGGTGCGGGTGCTGATGGTGCATTCCAGTCGCAAGGACAGCGCCTTTTGTGCAGGCGCCGATATCGGCGAATTTGGCACGGGGTCGACTGACCCTGAATGGCGCGCGCGCAATCAGGCGGCAATTGGCAAGGTGCAACATGACCTGGCGCAGGCGGAGAAGCCGACCATCGCCGTGATTGACGGCGATTGTATTGGCGGCGGCTGCGGTATTGCGCTTGCCTGCGACATGCGTATCGCCGGACCGGCGGCGCGGTTTGGAATTACACCAGCGAAACTGGGACTGGTCTATCCGCTGCATGACACCAAATTGCTGGTCGATGCCGTCGGCCCATCCCAGGCCAAGCGCATCCTGTTCACAGGCCAGATTCTGCCTGCAGAAGAAGCCCTGCGTATCGGTCTGGTGACATTGATGGTCGAAGATCCCTATGCGGAAGCCGCGGCTCTGGCCGAGGCCATGGCCTCGGTATCGCTGCACAGCCAGAAAATGAGCAAGCAGATCATCCGGCGCATCCTCGAGGGACAGGCGGACGACGACGCGGAGAGCCGCGCCCTGTTCGATGCGGCATTTGAAAGCGATGACTTCCGGGAAGGCGTCGCAGCCTTTCTCGAGAAACGGAAACCTGAGTTTTGACGGGCCGCAGGGTGCAGCAAATCCGTTTTGTGCTCCTGCGCAGGCAGGAGCCCATCTCCCAGAGCGTTCGTATGGATCAACCGGCAGGAGTTGGATTCCTGCCTTCGCAGGAATACAGGAGCGGAAAATGACCCACAATTTGCAACATGGATCGATACTCGGTGGAGTCGCGACGGTACCGGATCTGGACGCGGCCTTGCGCGACTATCGCGATGTGCTGGGCTTGACGCTGGTTGCGCAGCACGCCCTGTCCGAAGATCTCGCCGCAGCCTGGGGCGTTCCCGCCAGTGCCGGCGCTGCCATGGCGATCCTGCAACCGGCGAGCGGTGCCGATTGTTTCATCCGCCTGGTCGAACAGCCCGACCATGACGATTTCAAACCCACGACCACCTATGGCTGGGCGGCCTATGAGCTGACCGTGGAGGATGTGTTCGGCTGGCCGGACCGGCTTGAAGGGTCGGGGTTCGAGATTGTCGGCCCGCCGAAAGAGCTGGAAGGCCTGCCCTTTTTTGTGCCGATGCAGGTATTGGGGACCGGGCGCGAGATGGTCTATCTCAACGAGGTTCGCGAAAATACGCCCTCATCCGATCTGCCCAAGGCGCGCAGCCTGACCGATCATATGTTCATTGTCATTCTGGCCGCACCTGACCGGGTAGCGACAGTCGACTGGTATCGCGACCGGCTGCATCTGACGGTGGGCGATACCTACACGCTGGAATATAGCATGATCAACAATGCGTTCGGCAAACCCGCCGGAACCGTTTCCGATCTCACGATGGTCCAGAATGACCGGCTGCCGATTGTCGAGGTGGATGACTATCCCGCCGAGGCCACTGCACGCGCCCGGCATACCGGCATGTTGCCGCCCGGCAATGCGCTGGTGTCGCTTGCGGTGGAGAGTCTTGATGCGATTGCGCTTTCCTGGATTACCGAACCCCGGACACGCAGCGAAGCGCCCTATAATGGCCGGCGCTCGGCCAGCACCATGGGGCCCGCAGGGGAGATTCTCGAGCTGATCGAAATCGGCTAGCGCGCGGGCCGATCTTCGGCGCGGACATCCGGGGCCTGATTGTCCATGTCCCGCCACAGCCGCCACTGACCGTCCGCGCCCTTTTTGAAGACCAGAAAAGACCGGCCCATGACGTTGATGGGCGGGGCACCGGGCGGGACGATGGTCATCCAGTATCTGGCGGTCAGATACCCATAATTGTCATCGATCGTGATGTCTTCGTTCGCGAAATCTATCGTGACGATGTTGCCCGCCGCCTTGTTTCGGCCGAGAAATCCAAGGATGGCCTCGACGCCCATTTGCGGTGGAGCACCATTGGTCATCAGCACCGCATCTGGCTCATACATGTCGCGCAGTTTTTCGGTATCACCCGCTTCGAAATGACGTTTCCAGCTATTGCTCCAATCGATGATCTGTTCGGTGTCGGATTTTCCTGTTTCAGCTGGAGAATCTGCGGCTACTACGGGAGTTGCGGACAGCAAGGCGGGCACCATCAGGGCGATCAGAAGAGCGGGAAATTTCATGTGTCGTGCCGGTGTTTCCCGGCGTCCCACTGATCGCTGGAATAGAGCGCGCTGGCGGCTTCGAACGGCTTGTCCTCCAGCTCGGTCGCCAGCGTATCATTCCACCGGTTGAGAAATCCGAACAGCCCGATCACGCCCATGATCTCCATGATCTGTTGCCGGGAAAAATGCTTCTCCAGTTCCCGGAAATGTTCGTCTGTCGCAGCATTGGGCTGCTGTCCGGCGGCGAGGGCGAGATCGAGAGCTGCCCGTTCTGCATCGCTGAACAGGTCGCTGGTCTGATATTCCCAGACCGCTGCAATTTTCGCGGCATCACCGCCAGCCATTTTTGTGGCTCCATGCGCGGTATGCGCCTGACAATAGCGGCAGCCGGAAGCGCCGCTGATGATCGTGGCGATCATCCGTTTGAGCACATCGTCCAGCTCGCCGGGCTTGTAGATCACCCCGACCAGTTGTTCCATCGCGCCCAGCAGCTCTGGCCAGTGCGCCATCGCGAGGACATCATTGGCGGTAAAGCCCATGATGCTTTGGGCATATTCCATGCTCTTGCGGGTTTCTTCGGGAAGCTCTTCCAGCCTCAGTGGGGCGATACGCGTCATCGAATTCCTCTCAGGGCTGCAATATGGTCGCGCCGACGGTTTTGCGATTCTCCAGATCGACATGCGCCTGCGCCGCTTCCTCCAGCGGATAGCGCTGGCCGATATGGACCTTGACGGTGCCGCTGCCGACCATCTCGAACAGGCGTCCCATGCCCTGCTGGCTGTCTTCTGGCGTCGCATAATAATCGAACAGGGTGGGCCGGGTGACATGGAGCGAGCCCTTGGCCGCGAGGATGCCGAGACCGACGCCGGTGACCGGCGCATCGGCATTGCCGAAACTGATGATCAGGCCGCGCTGGCCGCAGCTGTCGAGCGAGCTTTGCCATGTCGCCATGCCAACGCCGTCGAACACCACGCGGACACCTGCACCATCCGTAATTTCGCGCACCCGGGCGGCGGTGTCTTCCTCCAGGTAGAATATTATGTCGTCGGCCCCCGCTGCTTTCGCCTGCGCCGCTTTTTCTTCCGTGCTCACCGTGCCGATGACATGGGCGCCGAGATGCTTGAGCCACTGGACCAGCAGCAGACCGGTTCCGCCGGCCGCGGCATGAACGAGGACCGGCCAGCCGCTTTCAACCTTGCCGCAGCGTTCGACCAGAAATTCCGCCGTACAGCCCTTGACCATGATCGCCGCGGCGGTTTCGTCATCAATGGAGTCGGGCAGCGGAACCAGCGCCGTTTCCGGCAGCACCCGCTCGGTCGCATAAGCACCGATCAGGCCAAATGTCGCCACCCGGTCGCCGGGCTTTACGCTGGTCACGCCTTCGCCGACTGTCTCGACGACCGCCGCGCCTTCGATCCCCAGACCGCTGGGCAATTCGATCGGGTAGAGGCCGGTGCGGTGATAGGTATCGATATAGTTCAGGCCTATGGCGGTCATCCGGACATGGACTTCGCCGGCGCCGGGGGCGGGCAGATCAACATCGATCCAGTTGATGGTCTCCGGCCCTCCAAATTCGGTAATCTGTGCGACACGGGCCATCATCTGTTCCTTCAATCGGTTTTTTCGTAAAATTCGGTGATATTTCCGTCGGGATCGCGCACCGCGAAGAGATCCACTGTCCCGATGCCTCCTATGGTAACGCCGCTGGCCGCATAGTCCACTGTCACGCCGCGGGCTTCGATCAGCTTGCGATAGGCCTGCAGGTCATCGACCGGATAGCGCACGGAGATGATGCCGAGATTGGGCAGCTGCGCTTCCCGGCTGACATCCAGACCCGTGAACCCCTCAATCTGCATGACTTCCACCCGCCCGGTTTCGCCCGGCTGCGGCTGGAGGGCAGCGGCAGAGCGCTTGATGTCCGGCGTCCGGTTGAGCGGGATACCGAAATTGGATGGCGCGGGTTCCGGGGGTTCCCGGCCGGAGTCGAACAGCACCGAAAAACCCAGCTTCTGCTCATAGAAGGCGCGGGCTAGCGGCTTGTCCTTGACCATCCGCATGCTGTTGAAACCCTGACTGACGCGGCCAACAGGAAAGGCGGTGAAATCTGGCGATATCCGCTCATAGACGGCGAGATTTATGCCGTGCGGACCGGTCAATACGACATTGCGCAAGTCGGACGTACCGAACTGAAAGCGGATCGGCTGGCTTTCCGCCCACCAGCCCATGGCGATGGCATCGGAGAAAAGTTGCGGGACATTTTCGGACCGCACCATGATCGAGAAAATTCCGCCCGTGTCCCAGGCACGCAGGGCCAGGCGGACCGGGATTTGCGGACCAGCTCCGGAGAGCCTGACAAAGCGGATACAGCCCGTGTCCGTCGCGGGTGCGCAAATGAGCTGAAAGCGACCGCTAGCTGTTTCGGGCTGCTTCCAGTAGCGCAGTTCCGCCTTTGCAACCTCGCCTTCGCCCTTGATCTGCCAGTCGCCCAGTTCGCGAAACAGGCGCGAGGACTGATCCAGATCAGCCACGCTGACCAGCGTTTCGGTCCAGGGCAGAACCTTCTGCGCAGCGGCCGGTGTCGCCAGTCCCAGCGCAATTGCCAAAAAGACGAGAACTCGCCTCACCAGACTTTGCCGCCAATCCAGTCTCCGGCTGCGGGCATGAACTCGCTGATCCGGACATCGGCCCAGATATCGGCGGCGAAATAGGGATCGGCCCCAAGCTGGCGGCGGGCATCATCGGCATCGCTGGCCTTGACGATGAGCAAAGAGCCGATGGTGGCACCCTCCCCATCCTTCATCGGACCGGCAATCAGCAGATTGTGGAGCGTCTTCTCGATATGGGCGAAATGCGCATCGCGGGCATCGAGCCGCTTCTGTTCGGTGTCGGGCTTGTCAACGCAGTAGATGGCATAGGGGATTTTGTCGGTCATGGCTTGGCCTTATCAAGAAAGTTCAGGATTTCAGATGCGGTGATTTCCGCCGCCTCGTCAAGTACGGCGCGAGTGATGTCGAGTCGTTCGACAAAGGTGGCAGACGGGATATTCTGCCCCGCCCAGCGTGTTGCCTCCAGCAGCCCGGACCGGGTCGCCAGCACCAGCGTCGGATGCGTGATATCCGGCATGCGGGACCGGGCTTCATAGGTAAAGGCGGCGTGAAAAGCGCTGTTCATGTGCCTGCCGGGGCGGAGCTGCTCGACAAACATTTCGAAGGCGCGGTCGTTCCCCTGGCTTTCCAGCCGGCTGGTGAGCACTTTCCAGGGCTTTTCGAGGCAGGTCAGGTCTTCACTGATTTCCAGTGGCTGGGCCGCACCGGCAAGATATTTGGCGCTGGTTTCGGAATCAAAGGCCGGGATGTCGACCAGTGCAAGTTTTCGGGCCTGATCCGGGTTGGTCAGAGCCATTTCGCCCGCGACCAGTGTTCCCGTATGAAATCCTGTCAGGTCAACCGGGCGGTTTCCGGAGAGATCCGCGACGACTGCCTGCATCGCCCGAGCATATTCCGCAATCGACGGGTCCGCCCTGGCGCCGTCAGATCCGCCATATCCCGGGAAATCCGGTGCGATGACCCGGCGGCCTTTCGCGAGATGCGGCATGATCCCCGTCCAGGCAAGACCGCTGAAGGGCGCGGGCTGCAGACAATAAAGGTCCGGCTGGCTGCCAGCGGCTTCCGGTACCAGCATGCGCCAGTGAATCTGGCCAGACGGTCCGTCGGAATAACCTTTGCGGATCATTCGGTGCTGTCTCCCAGCCGGATCATCTGCTCGCGATAGAGCCGCTTGGTCAGCGGCATCATCAGGAGGGGGATGATGGCAAAAATGATCGGAACGCTGGCGACGGCATAGCGCAGATTCTCTTCGCCAAACAGGCCGCTGGACAATTCGCCCACGGCTATCGGCCCCAGCGAACCGAACCAGCTGATTGCCAGATAGCAGATCGCGACCACCTGTCCGCGGACCTGCGCCGGCGTGATGACCAGCAGGGATGTGACGCCAATCGCTGACACGATCCCAATTCCAATCGTGTTGATGCAGAGAATCGCAAAGGCGAGTTCCGCTGTCGGCATGAACAGCGGGATGGCCCCGGTCGGAACCATGATGAAAAAGCCGATATAAAGCAGGCGCAGCGAGGCATCCTTGACCCCCTTGCTCGTCCACCAGTCGGAAATTGACCCCATGATCAGCATGTTGAGCGGACCGATGATCAGGATCGCGATGCCATTGATGGTCGCGTATTTTTCCGGGCTCCAGCCCCATGTGCGTTCAAAAACGGGAGCCAGAAACCCCTGACTGTAGGCGATGGCTGTCATCGTGCAGATGATCAGCAGAAAACCGGTGTAAAGCACCTTGTTGCGCCAGATATATTTGAGCGCATCGGTGAAACCGGTGCCGCTGATGACATCTGCTGATGCTGCGGCCGGACGCCGGACAGGTTCCTTCATGAACAGGAAAAACAGCGCGAAGAATATCCCCGGCAGGCCGACCACTATCAGGGTGAAGCGCCACGGTTCCAGCTCGCCGAAAAACGGCAGAGTCTGGGTGCCGCTGGAAGCACTCCAGGCGATGATCGCAGCGCTGAGCAGCGAGGCTATGCCGGCGCCTATCGGCAGGGCAGAGGAATAGAAGGCAATCGGCTTGCCCCGCTTTTCGGTCGGGAAACTGTCGCCGATCATCGAGAAAGTGGCGGGACTCAGCGTTGCTTCACCGACACCGACCCCCATGCGGGCCGCAAAGAGCTGCCCGAAATTCTTGGCCATGCCGGTGGCCACGGTGGCGGCAGACCACAGGGCGATCCCGATGGAGACAATCCACACCCGCTTGCCGCGGTCAATCATCCAGCCCATGAATATCCCGACAAAGCCGTAGACCAGTGTGAACGCGCTCAAAAGCCAGCCGATCTGACGGTCGGACAGGTCAAATTCGGCCTTGATCGGTTCGATCAGCAGACCGAGGATGTAGCGATCCACGAAGCTGAAAATATAGGCCAGCGTGAGCATGACGACGAGAAACCAGCCCGCAGCCGCGCTGGGATAAGGCTTGGTATCGGCCGCCGGTACTGCGGCGCCGTCCGCGGGTCCTGCAACAGCCTCAGCCATTATGCCGCATCCGGAATGAGATAGATGACGATCAGATTGTCATCGAAATCGACAATCCCGATCTCGCGGCCGATCCGCCCGTCATGGGTTTCCAGCCGGCCTTCCTCATACACATGCAGCCCGAGCGCACGGGAGTCCGCCATCACCTTGTCGGGATCGGCGACATCCAGCACGATCGCGCCGCGCCGGGGATAGGGAATGGCGGGCATCGGCACGTTCTTTATCTCCGAAAGCGCCATGACCCGGGGCTGGTTGGGGAGCGACAAGATTGCAAAGCCGAGTTCCGCGCCGTCAGGAATTTCGAACACGGGGATCGAATAGCTGTCGGGATTGTGACCCTTGCGATAGGTCACTTCAAATCCCAGCACGCCTTCATAGAAGGTCAGCGCGCGGTCGAGATCGCTGACCACAAAATTTCCGCGCTGAAATCGCGTCTGCTGTTTCTCGCTCATACTCTCCACTCCCTCAAATCCATTCATCCGGCTCAAATCCATTCATCCGGTTCGCCGCGCACCGAGCAGCATTGCACGCCGACATTGCGGCCATAATAGAGGTTCGCCAGTGCGCGCGGCATGTTCTGAAAACCCTCTTCGATATCCTGCACCGGTTCCAGCTTGCCGTCATGGATCCATCCGGCAAGATCCTCCATCACCGCATCCCAGCGGTCGACATGATTATAGACGAAGAAACCCTGCATCCGGGTCTCGGTCGCGCGCAGGCGGGTATAGTTGGACAATTTAAACGGCTCGTCCCGCGTATATTCACTGATCGAGCCGCAGAGCACGATCCGGCTGTGCAGGCGCAGCCGTTCGAGGCAGGCTTCCAGCGTCTCGCCGCCGACATTGTCGAAATAGAGATCCATGCCATCGGGGCAGAGTTCATCCAGCCGGTCGGGGATATTTTCCGATTTGTAATCAATTGCCTGGCTGCAGCCATGGTTCAGAATGAACGCGCATTTGTCCGCGCCACCCGCCATGCCGATCACGTCACAGCCAACCACATTGGCGGCCATCTGGCTGACCATCGAACCGACGCCGCCAGCGGCACCGGACAGCACCATGATGTCATCCGGGCGAGGATCACCACAGGCGAACAGGCCGGCATGGGCGGACAGACCGGTCATGCCCAGAACGCCGGAGCCCAGCGCCGCGGGCAACCCGTTGGGCGGCATCCGCCAGAACTTCTCCTGGGCCGTCATTTTTGAAACCTTGTACGTCTGCCAGCCCATCTGCCCTTGGACCATTTCACCTTCGCGCCAGTCGGGGTGGCGGGACTTGACCACCTGCGCAACACCGCGTCCGTGGATAACGTCGCCGGGCTCGAGCACCCGCTCTCCAGCGGCTCCTGTCCCCTGCATGTAGAAGCGCATGACCGGTGCAAGACCGAGATAATGGGTTTTCAGCAGAACTTCGCCTTCGCCCGGTTCGGGAATGTCAGTCACCGCCCATTCGAAGTCGGTCGGCACGACATTGCCCACCGGTCGCGCCGCTACGCGCCATTGGTAGTTTGCATCGTCGTCAATCCGCTTGTCGGCCGCAAGCGCATCAAATTCTTGCAGGCCGTCAGCCATTAGTCGTGAATCCTGACAACCTGATTCACTTCGTAAAAATAGCCGTCGAGATCCCAGAAGGAACAGCCGATCATGTCCTTCTGTTTGCCGTCAGCACCCGTCACGGTCCATTCGCGCGGCTCGCAATGGATGTTGGAGCCGAGTGCCCGTGCTCGCTCCAGTGCGCCTTTGGCATCTTCTGATGCGACAACAAAGACGGGTGCCCCAAACCGGATTTCCGTCGGCAGTTCGGCCGGGGCGTCCATTTTCGGATCCAGCCATTCGAGCAGCCCGATCATGCCAATCAGGTCATCCTCGCATTTGAGGATGATCAGCCGGGTCTTGTCGCCCTTTTTCCCGGCGGCCAGCTGCGTGCCGGACAGAGTGAAAGGCGTGTCCATCCAGGCGGTCATGCCAAACACCTGCTCATACCAGTTTTTCGCCCGGTCGCCGTCACGCACCATCATCGTCGTGCGCTTGATAATGTCAGCCATGGGTCAGGTCTCCTTCGATCAGCAGCACCTGACAATCCGCAATGCCTTCGCGAAGTTTTTTCACTTCCTGATATTCTGCGCTGTTCCAAAAGGCCCTGACCGCTGCCTTGTCCGGCCATTCGGAAATCACCATGGACGCCCCGTCTCCGAAATCGCCTTCCAGCAGTTCCGCACCCGGTCCGCGCAGCAGATATTTGCCGCCCATTTTCTCGACCAGCGCGCCAGCTGCGGCGCCATAGCCGGAAATGAACGCATCACGGTCCTTTATGCTGGCGGTGACGATCATATATGCAGGCATCCGTGAATCCTCCTTGAAATTTGTCCGGACAAATTACGCGCAAGCTTGGAGAATGCAATCTCTATTTGCCCGGCTCCTTGATTTTCAGCCAACTGATGTTCACTCGTCGAGAAATCCGCGCACGGTGCTGGCCAGCTTGTCCGCATGCAGGTCAAATCCGCCGAGCGTAATTTCGGGAAAGTGAATCAGTCGGGAGTCGCTGAGAAACTCGCGGGCAGCTTCGGTTTCTTCCTTCAGGCTGCCGGCATTGGTGATCAGCAGGACCGACTGGCTGATTTTTGCCAGACGCCGTTCGGACGGCCAGGTGAAGACGGCATGATAGGCTTCCCAGCAATGGGGATAGCATTGCATGGAGTCATTGAAATGTTCCTGCCCGCGTTGCTGGCTCAGGCCGACATGGGTGGCGGCCGTGGTGAATTTCCATCGCGACAGCAGATGCGTTCCGTCGGCCTCGACCGGTTCGGGTTTGGCATTTCGCTGGTAGGCGGCCTTTCGTTTTTCGCCGGTGTAAAACGGGAGTCCGGGCAAGGCGAGGCGGCGGACGAGTTCTGGTCGGATCACGGCCAGTTCCGCAGCGATCAGTCCGCCGGTGTGATAGCCCAGAACATCGATTTTCTGATTTTTGTCCTCGCCAAATCCCAAGGCTTCGAGCGCAGTAGCAGCGGACCGGGCATAGTCGCCAATGGATGGCAGTCGCCCAGACCGATCCGAATCGCCATAACCCGGCGTATCAACGGCAATGACGGTGCGGTCGGTAGCCATGACCTCCATGAAGGCGAGGAAATAGTCACCCGAATAGGGCGTCGGGTGAAACAGGACCAGGGGCGGCTTGTCGCCCGGTTCCTCCGGACCCGCGATCCGGACATGCACCTGCCCGAACGGGCCGGGGACAAAGTCGCGACTGATACGGACGTCCTTTCCGGTGTCCGCAGTTTCCGATGCCAGAACCGGTGTGTGCAAGGTCCAGCAGGCGAAGAGGATTGCCGCGATCCGGATATCATTTGCCATTGCTTTCATCTTTGCACTCCGGCCAGTTCAAACTGCCGGGAAGATGACAGGAAAATCGGGAATGTCAAAATTTGTCTGGACAAATTCTGCAAGAGCATGAGATGCTTGCGTCTGACCATGGAACCCGGTTCCGGACCTTAGCGGGAGAGAAATGATGGATTTGCGTCAATTGGTATTGCCGGCAGCCTGTGCTGCGATAGCTTTCGGCGCCGGGGCGGCCTGGACCATGGATGGCCGGGCCGATGCCCAAAGGGCAACTGCTGCCGAGATGCCGGTATTGGTGCAACCGGACGGCAGCTATCCGGTCAAGCCGCTTGCGAAAGACAAGGTCGTGCTGAAAGTCTTGCAGACTACGGTCGACTCGCTGTCGGATTTTCCCACTGTCGAGGAAGGTCTCGAGCATAATCTCCAGCATATGGAGAAGATCGCGGCGGAAGCCTGTTCGACCGGCAAGAAGCCCGATTTTCTCCTCTATCACGAATTTCCTCTGACCGGATATTCAGGCGGCAGCCGCACCGAGAAGCTCAAATATACCGTCAAGATCCCGGGTCCTGAAACCGAGCGGCTGGGCAAGATCGCAAAGGATTGCGATACCTATCTGGTCTTCGGAACCTATGCCACGGATGATGACTGGCCGGGCCATATTCTCAGTATCAACACGGTGATCGGCCGGGATGGCAAGGTCGCCAAGGCCTTCTGGAAATCCCGCAATATCAAGCGCATCTATCCCGACCGGGAAATCACCACGACGACGATCGAGGCGGTCCGCGACAAATATCGAGCGATGTATGGCCCCGAGGAAGAATTCCCGGTTCTGCAAACCGAATATGGCAATATCGCGGTCAGCACCGTGCAGATGGATCCGTTCATCTTTGCCGCCTTTGCGATGCGCGGCACAGAAATCATGATCCGGACTGCGACCCTGTTCGCCGAGGAAGACGTGACATCGATGGCGCGGATCAATGACTTCTATTCGACCATGACCAATATCGCTTTCCCGCCGACCGACAAATACAAGGCGGGCGAATCGATCATCGTCGGACCGAACGGGGAAATCCTCGCCAAGGACCCCAGTCTCGACAAGGACGGGATTATCGAGGCGGAGATACCGATTGCCGCGTTTCGCAAGGGCCGCAAGATCCCCAATTATGCGCTCGACATGGTGAAGCCGGTGCTGGCACAATATGTTCAGGAGTTCCCGCTCAACCATCTTGATGTGCCGCGCGACCAGCTGCCGGAAACGGGGGTGGCGATGAAGGAACTGATGGAAAGCGTCAGCCGCTTCAACCACCCGCCGAAGGACTGACCGGGCGGTCGGTCAGAGCAGCGACAGGACCCTGTTGGCTGCGCGTTCTGCGGTTTCCAGCGCGCCTTCCATGCCGGGGCTTTCCTGCGTCAGATGTTCTCCCGCAAAATGCAGACGTGCGCCCTCATGCCGCGCCGCCGCGGCCAGAGCTGCGCCCTGTCCGGTGCCGATATGATGATAGATGCCGCGCGCAAACGGCTCTTTCTGCCAGCTGAACATGCGCAGGAACCGAAGCTTGTCCTTCGCTGAAGGACGCGCCTTTTCGATGCGCGCAATAATCGCACGGCCGGCCTCGGCATCGCTCATCCGGTCCACCGCGGCTGCCGCTGCCCCGTTCAGCCAGACCTTGAGCATCGCAGGATTCTCGCCGAGCACGAATACCCGCCCAAGCAGCGGATCATCGCTCCAGATCGTCGCGGGCAGGCCGTCCTCCGTCCAGAACGGATCCGCGGCAGCGATATAGGCAAAGCTCGCCATCGTGTAGGGCAAGTTGGTGGTGACAGAACGCAGGGCTGGGGGCAGATTCGCCTCGATCCGCATGTCCCGCATCACCGAGAAGGGCGCCGTGCAGATCACATGGCGCGCACCGAACTTGCGACCGTCGGCCAGGCCTAGCTCCACCCCGTCGCCTTCATCCTGAATCACCCGGACATTGCTGTTCAGCAGGATATCACTTTTCAATGCGCCGGCCATCGCATCGGTCATCCGCTGCGAACCACCGCGGACATAGCGGGTCGGTCCGCTGCCCGCCCGGAACGCTGCGAGACTGCGGATCATGTGCAGGGCGGACTGTCCCTCCAGACTGTTGCCGTTGAGATTGGCCTCGATCAGCCGCAACGCCTCTTCCGAAGCCCCCTGACCGGACAGATACGCGCGCAGCGGGACGTCATGCACCCGCATCTCTGGTGTCATCCAGTCAGCCACCTTGTCCAGTTGCGGCAGGTTGCGGAGATAGGAAAAGAACAGCCGGTCGGGCGGGGTATCTTTTTCTGCGGTGCTCAGGCGATTGACTTCGGCCGCGGGCCATTGCGCGGCGGTCAGCGAGCTGCCGTCGACATGATAGAGCGAGCCGCGACCGGAGGCAGGTGGCTCGTATCTCTCGACCCCGAGGCGGTCGGCAATGGCATGAAAGCGCCGGTAGCTCCCGCCAATCTGAATCCCGCCGGCATCCTGCCCACCCGGCAGATCATCCAGCGTGTAGAGTCGGCCGCCAGTCCGGTCATTGCCTTCCAGCAGGATGACCTTGTATCCGGCCTGCTCGATCAGGCTCGCGGCATGCAAGCCGGCCAGACCGGCCCCGACCACGATCACATCGGCCGTGGTGCTGCTCCAGGTGCGTCGGGGCGCGGCGCAGGCGATCAGTGATGCGCTCAGACCGCCGACAAAGACACGGCGGGAGACGGAAAAGGCTTGGCGATGTTCCATGGCCTGATATTGACAGACAGCCAATCGCCAAGGCAAGAGAAATTTGTCCGGACAAAATTTTGAAGGAAACCCGATCATGCGCATCCTGTGGACCACAGTCCTGCTGGCACTGATCATGATCAGCGTGCCGGCAAATGCGGCAGACGAACCGGATGGTGCCGCGATATTGGCGATGGCGCGCGAGGCAGCTGGCGGCGATGATTGGGCCAATGCCCGGACGCTGCAGCTATCCGGCCGTGCGATATTCTATGGCCGCGCGAGCCACGAACCGCGATCTGTTGCCAGCGACTATCGGATGTGGCGTGAATTTGATGCGGATCGCCAGATCGCCCATGGCGCAGACGGGAAAGTCCGGATCATTGCCCGCGACGCCGAGCGCCTGATTTTTGAAGTCGGCTATGACGGTGAAACCACCTGGACCGAACGGGGGATCACGCCGCAGAAAGAAGCCGACAAATTCTGGGCGAGCAATTTCGGCTTCGGTATCATCCGCCAGGCCGACAAGCCCGGTTTCACCGCCCTCCGGCTCGCCGATGACACCCATGCCGGCCACCCGCTCTACATGGTCGAGCTGATTGATCCGAGCGGCGGCACGACCCTGTTCGGCATTGACCAGAAAAGCGGCTATATCCGCACCATGGGCTTCCGGACGCCGCGCGGCTGGCACCTGAGGACCTATGAGGATTTTGTCACGCTTGCCAATCCGCGCTGGGTGCAGGCACGCCATGTCACACTCTATTATGACGGGCGCAAGTCGAACGAGGTGTTCTGGACCGAGACGTTGGTCAACGCACCGATCGACGCCAGCCTGTTCACGCCGCCGGACGAATAACTCGCCTTATCCGGTCACTTAGCCGCGAAATGTGTCGGAGGTAATTTCCGAGCTCCGTTCCGCCCCCTTGATCGTGCAGCTGGCCTGCATCCAGCGCAGATTCAATCCGACCCGGCTGGCATTGATGTCCGCCCAGCTGTAACTGACCGCGCGCTCCGGATTGTCCGGCTTGTGCACATAGAGCACCATGCTCGGGCGATTAGTGCTGGGCGGGGGCCAGTGCACCGCGCGCATGCGCAGGATGATCTCTTCCGCCCCGCTGTCTCCGCCGCCGACCGACACACGCCCGCCCTGGTCGTGCAGGTTCAGCTTCTGCACGAACAGCCAGTCGGTACTGCCATCCGCCTTTTTCACCTTTTTGGGCACCGCGGCCCAGCATTCGACATCCCGCGCGCGCTTGAGAACGGTCTGCGTCCCGTCGGCCAGCCGCAGAGTGAGGGCATCTTTGGTGACCCGGATGATCTGCCAGGGCTGGTTACAAGCCATGCGGTTCTGCACCTGGCTATAGGCCCAGCCCGGTTCCGCGCGATCAAAATTGCGCGCGCAATTGTCAACAGTGATCATGCCGCGATCGGGTCCGCTCTGGACCGTCACTGGCTGCGCAGCCGACTGGGCCTTTCCGAACTTGTCGACCTCCGTCACCGTCATGCCATTTTCACCGGCGACAATTTTCAGAGAAATCCACGGCGGCGCCTCGCGACCCGCATCGGCCTCGAAATAACTCTGTTCCTCATTGGTGAAAGTGCCGGTCAAAACCTTAGCGAGATCGGGTTTGTCTTCCTGTTGAGCGGCCATGGCAAGCATCGAAAGCGTGGCAGTAAAAAGCATGGATCATCCTCGCTAAAAATTTGTCCGGACAACATGACGGAGAATGACGCTTTTGGCAATGGCGCACCCGAGAGGATTCGAACCTCTGGCCTCTGCCTTCGGAGGGCAGCGCTCTATCCAGCTGAGCTACGGGTGCCAGTGACAGGCTCTTGCCGGTCAGGCGAAAGCGCTTAGCAGCCGAAATCGGGCTTTGCCAGTCCCTAATTGCCGGTTTTTGTCAAATGGCGGATTGATCTGCTGTTCCGGCAGAGGGGGGATCAGCCTTCCTTGTCCGCCTTTTTGGTTTTCTCGATCTTCTGGAATTTGCCGAGACCGCAGGCATTGCGTTCCCGGATACCGCCGCCGCTATTGTCGATCACCCGGATGATGTCGACGCTGCACAGCTGGTTGACCGACGTCCGGTAGGAAAAGGCTTCCTCAAAGGCGAGGCCGCTGCATCGGTTGGGCAAGGTGTTGCGATAGATATCGCCGCCGCGCATCTTGAAATCGATGATGCTGTCGCTGATGACATCGGTGGAGCGGATTTGCGAACGGCGGATACAGTTTTCCGGCTCGCCAATTTCGGCGATTTCATATTTGTCGTCTTTGGAAGATTTCTTCCCGGCAATGGCAACGCCGCCAGTGGCGACGAGCGATCCGATGAGCAGGGGGGCTAATATACGCATGGACATTCTCCTTGACCTCAACCTTGGTTCTCCATCTTTCCACCGCTTACCAGACACGCGCTGTCGGCAGGATGAATGAACAGCGCGGCGACTGGCTTGATGATCAGGGCGCCGGAGTCTTCTTTTTGAACCGGCACAGATCCGCGACCGGGCAGCGCCAGCATTCCGGTTTGCGCGCCTTGCAAATGTAGCGGCCGTGGAGGATCAGCCAGTGATGGGCATGGACCCGGAATGGTCCCGGCGTCTGCTTGTCGAGCTTCTTCTCCACCGCCAGCGGGGTTTTGCCCGGCGCTAGCCCGGTGCGGTTGCCGACCCGGAAAATATGCGTGTCGACGGCGAAGGTTTCTGCCCCGAAGGCGCAATTCATCACGACATTGGCGGTCTTGCGGCCGACTCCTGGGAGCTTTGTCAGCTCATCCCGGTCCGCCGGAACCTCGCCGCCATAATCGGCGAGCAGCAGCTCTGACAGGGCAATGACGTTCTTGGCCTTGGTGTTGTAGAGCCCGATCGTCTTGATATGCTCCTTGAGCCCGTCGAGACCGAGCTCGACCATCTGCTCTGGCGTCTTCACATCGGCGAAAAGCCCTTTGGTCGCCTTGTTCACGCCAATATCCGTCGACTGCGCCGACAGCGCAACCGCGACGACCAGCTGATAGACATTGCCGTAATTCAGCTCCGTCTCCGGCGACGGATTATCCGCCGCCAGCCGGGAGTAGAATTCGAAGATATCGGCTTTTTTCATAGCGGTCGGGTTCAGTCCAGCTGGAGGACATCGGACATCTGATACCGCCCGGCCCCTTGCCCCGCCAGCCACTCCGCCCCCCTGACCGCGCCGCGCGCGAAGATCATGCGGTTTTCGGCGCGGTGGGTGAGTTCGAGGCGCTCTTCGTCGGTGGCGAGGATCACGCTGTGATCTCCCGCGACCGAGCCGCCGCGCAGGGCGGCGAAGCCGATCGCGCCTTTTTCCCGAGCACCCGTAATACCGTCCCGGCCGGATTCGCTGTTGCTGGCGAGATCAATCCCGCGCCCGGATGCCGCTGCTTCGCCGAGCAGCTTCGCCGTGCCCGACGGCGCGTCGACCTTGTGGCGGTGGTGCATTTCGACAATCTCGATGTCCCAGTCATCGCCGAGCTTTGCTGCCGCCTGTTCGACCAGCGCGGCGAGCATGTTGACGCCCAGCGACGTGTTGCCGGTCTGGAGTATGGCGATCTGTCCGGCTGCCTGATCAATTGATGCATGATGGCTTTCATCCAGACCCGTCGTGCCGACAACGATCGGCCTGCCCGCTGCAACACAGGCCGCAAGATTGGCATCCAGCGCGGCGGGCGAGGAAAAGTCGACCAGCACATCGCTGGCGCTGACCAGTGCACCCACGTCTTCCCCTTGATCCACGCCGCCAGCATGAATATGGTCCGCCTCCTCAATAGCCGCGATCAGCGCCTGGCCCATGCGTCCCTTGCTGCCGATTATTCCGATTTTTGTCATACCGCCCTTATCTGTCATGCTGTTCTTGTTTCAGTATCGATCTTCGGTCACAAACAGCGTCTAGAGGATAAGTGGACCCTGAAACAAGTTCAGGGTGACGGATAAGGCAACCAGGATGGAAAACATCAACAATATCGTCATCCTTACCGGTGCCGGGATCAGCGCGGAGAGCGGTGTCGCCACGTTTCGCGGACCCGATGGCCTGTGGGAAGGGCACCGGGTAGAGGATGTCGCAACGCCGGAGGCCTTTGCGCGCAATCCGGACATGGTCCAGAAATTTTATGACGAGCGGCGGGCGAAGCTGGATGCGGTACAACCCAATCCGGCACATCAGGCCTTGGCGGAGCTAGATCGCAATTGGCCGGGTGACTTGCTGCTGGTCACGCAAAATGTCGATGACCTGCATGACCGCGCCGGATCGAAACGGCTGCTCCACATGCATGGCGAATTGCGCAGTGCCTGGTGTCTGGCCTGCGGGGAACGCTCCTCCTTTGCCGGGAAGCTGGCGCTGGACCCGGCCTGTCCGAAATGTGATCAGTTTGGCTATTTGCGGCCGGATATCGTCTGGTTCGGGGAAATGCCCTATCAGATGGAACGGATTGAGCTGGCGCTGGCGCAATGCGATCTGTTCGTGTCAATCGGCACATCCGGCGCGGTTTATCCCGCTGCCGGCTTTGTGCAATCGGCACGGCACTATGGCGCGCAAACGCTGGAGATGAATCTCGATCCGTCCGAAGGCAGTCTGTATTTTCATGAAAGCCGGATGGGCAAGGCGGGGGATCTGGTTCCGGCCTGGGTCGGGGAAGTTTTGAAAAATGTCTGAGCTGAAAGGCAGCTGTCACTGTGGGGCGATCAGGATCACCGTCCCCGGACCGCCGGAACAAATCCTGCAATGTAAC
>JBCBZY010000285.1:0-3804 GCA_039815115.1 Pseudomonadota bacterium
ATCTGGAACCGGGAGAGCTGATCTGGAATGGCGGTGACGTCCATCTTTATCTCAACCATGCAGAACTGGTTGAAGAGCAACTGGCCCGGACGCCATCGGGCGCGCCGACCTTGCATTTACTGCGCAAGCCGGAATCGATTTTTTCCTATGAAATCGGGGACTTCGAAGTGCGGGATTACACCCCACAAGCCCATATTTCCGCCCCTGTCGCCGTTTAATTTCCCACACGAGAAACGGCTGATTTCCGGGATATAATAGGTCCTGTGTCGGACGCAAACAACCATATCGGAGCAACTTTCTGCTGTGAGCGGATATAAATTTGCGTTGAAAAGTGGTATCTGAAGTTACCAGAGCGAGTCGCTCTAAGTCTTAGTAAAAGCGAGTTTCATCTCATCAATCCAACCTCGGGGAGGGGAATAATGTCGTTCGCCCATATTAATCGTTTTTTGCTTCTTGGTGCTTCTTCAACTGCGTGCATTGCAGCAATGGTCACACCGGCTCATGCGCAAGTGACACCGGACTTGTCTGGCGGGTCGGTTCTCACGTCATCAGCTAGTGGGGCGTCGGGTCAGGCATCTGCACCGATTATGGTTGAAGACAGCAACAGGATTGTCATACGTGACGATCTTTCTCCGGATGAATCCCCGCCGACCGGTGCCCTGGATAATCTCGTGGATATAACCGGTGTCGGGCAAATGGCGACCCGGCCCGATCAGAACTCCTTTGGCCTCGGTCTGTGTACGGGGTCGCTAATCAATCCCAGGACCGTGCTCTTTGCAGCTCATTGCGTGAATAGTCAGCCCGCCGAGAGCTATGGATTTGACAAGGGTGGTACGGCGATAAGCTTTGGCTTCAGTGCAGACAACCTGCCGGGCATTCGGCGGTGGGTCGGCCTTGATGGCGGTACTGCAAATGCCACGGATGAAGAATTTGCGATCTATAATGTCGAGCATGTCTGGTACGATGAACGCTCGGTGCCACTCAGCTTTCTGGAAGCTGACGTCGCCATCGCTACGCTGGACACTCATGCGGGCAATATTCCGACATGGACATTGTTGTTCACACCGCTGGAAGGTGAAACACATGTAACGATCAACGGCTATGGCTCTCGCGGGATCGGTTCGGAAGGACCCATCGGCATCGACTTCCGCCGGCGCGTTGCCGAAAACATGCTGTCATCGTTGAGCTCCTTGAACGAACGCAACGAATTTCTCTTCGGACCGGGAGACTACGGTTTGCCGCAATCTCTCTACAGTCTGGATTTTGACAGCCCAGCAGGGGAAGAGGTTTTTGACTCCACCAACGGATTGTTTGATTTCGACCTGTTTGATGGACCGGCCCTCGAAAGGGAAGGAACCACTGCCGGCGGCGATTCCGGTGGGCCACTGATTGTCGACGAAGAATTTGATATTCCGGTTGTTGCAGGTGTGCTGTCTGGCGGCTCCCGGTTCTTCGGTAACGACCCGAACGACCCGAACACGTTCCAGCCTTTTTCCTCCTATGGAACACAGTCATTCTATCAGCCGCTGTTCATGTTTTGGGAGCAGATCGTCGGGAACAACAATTATGTCTATACTTCGGCCAAGGCAGGCAATCGCAATTGGGAAAACCCCAATCACTGGGTTCAGGATATGGATCCTGCCTATGCCATTGAAGTCGACGGTGAACTTGTAAATGCCCTGCCGGGCTTTGCAGAACCGGGCGTGACGGGTGACACGCCCAAATTCGGCAACGTCTGCTTCCTTGACGATTGTCTTGATCTGTCGCCACTCAGCGTACCGCTGGCGGACGGAGATCCGAACAGCGTGTTCGTTCCGGGTGGTCCAGGCAGTACCGGATTTGTCCCCAACAATACCGTTCCGGATCCTGCCTTCAATCGCGCGCCACGCTATTACGAGGTGACTCTTGATGCAGTCGGTCAAACGCGACTGAGCAGCAATATAACAATCGACCGGTTAAATGTTGAAGGACTGGCTTCTCTCAGGATCCGGAATAGTGGTGCATTGAAGGTCTGGGGTGACTTTACTCAGACCGGTGGCTGGGTTCATGTCAACGGTTCGCTGACAACCGGCGAAGCGTTTCTTGGCGCCGGATTGCTGACCGGGAACGGCCTTGTCGATCCGACATTCCTGACCGTGGTTCAGGGCGCTATCGCTCCCGGCAATTTAAATGGCAACCTGGCGACGCTTACTGTGGCAGGTGATGTCATACTGTCCTCCGGATCACTAGCCTATTTCGATGTGGGACGCCGAGGTAACGACCTGCTTGCGGTTGTTGGAGACGACGATAATCCTGGTATCATCTCGCTCGGCGGGACCGCGGCGGTGATCAACAGGTTCGGCCGCAGAGGCGCGAGATTTGGACAATCGTTCGATATCATCACCGCAGAAGGTGGCGTTGAGAACGTGTTCGACAATGTGGTTGGCCGCATTGGTGTGCTATATCCGGAACTGGAATATGGTACGAATACGGTGACCGCGCGGATGCGTGCCATCCGCTTTTCGGATTTCTTTTCCAGCAATGGCGTATCCAACCCGTTTTCGCTGGCATTCGGTAATGCTTTGGATGCCACGCGGGGGAACTCCTACACGCAGTTGGCGGACGTCTACGGGCTGATCGATGTCATGGAGGCTCCGGAGCTCAATGCGACCTTCCAGAGCCTTTCCGCATCGCAAGCCGGCCGGACCACAACGCTTGACGAGCAGCAGGGGGCAGCGATGCGCTCACTGGTGGCTGACCGTCTGTCGGTTATGGGAACCAATCGTGCCGGAGCCGGGAAAATGCGCATAATCGGCGCTCCACAGACGATTGGTGGCAATAACGGCCTGAACCAGACCGCGGCTGCCCAGATCAGCTTCGCGGCCAATTATCAGTCCGCAGACTGGAACGCGGTGCAGTTGCCTGAGAATATGTCCGGTTTCATGTCTTCGGGATATAACCGGTCGTCGCTGGCCTTTTCCAATCCTGAAAGCGGGGCAAATCAGGACAGTTGGCATATTGCCATGGGTCTGGAATATGCTCTCGACAGTCGGGCGACCATGGGGACGGCCTTTGGCTACGCTCGCGGTACGCAGGAATTCGGCGGTACGCTGGCCAGTGTCGCGACCAATCAGGCATCGGTTTACGGTAACTACCGCCTTGGCGGCAATTTCTATGTCGGTGGTCAGGCCAATATGGCGCATTCGCGGATCGACTCTTCCAGTCGCGTGACGGGCGTTGCATCCACCGGTGATCTTGACACCAGCTCACTCAGCTTCGCCACTGAAATCGAAGCCGGGTACAATATGGAAGTGGACGGCCTGATGGTGACACCGAGAGCGGCCATCGGCTATTCATCCTACCGGGTAGACGGCTTCCGCAGCAGCAGTGGCAGCCTTGCCATGGCAGTTGATGAAATTAGCCGCGCTGGCATGGATGCTCGGGTTGGACTGAAATTGTCCGGTGCGGCGCCGGTAAGCTTTGCATCGTCCTGGTCTTTCCAACCGGAAATGAAGCTGGATTATGTCAACCGCCTATCTGGCAATGACACCAATTTCCTGGTGCGTTTCCTTGATGCGGAAAATCTGCCATTTGCCCTGTCAATCGGCCTGCAAGATTCCTCCTACGGAGAAATCCAGGGCGGCTTTAACGTCACCAATGGCGTATTCCGCTTTGGCGCTGCCGTGGAAACCCGCCTCGGCCAGCAAGTTTACCGAGATGATCGGGCCGTAGTGAACATGTCCATGCGGTTCTGATCCGGTAAAGGATAGCTACAGAAAAGGGAGCATGATATTGCTCCCTTTTTTGCAGGCATTTTAATAGGAC
>JBCBZY010000286.1:0-3788 GCA_039815115.1 Pseudomonadota bacterium
CGCTTCGTTAGCAACAAGGCCGGAGCGCCTGCGATCAAGGCACGTCGGTTCAACATTGTCAGATCCCTTGCATATTGCGACTTTCCGAGGGAATCCGGACGGTCAGGCCATCCATATCTTCCGAAAGGTCTATCTGGCAGGCGAGTCTGCTGGTCCGACGAACACCTGCCGCCAGATCGAGCATGTCCTCTTCCATCTCTGAAGCCTCAGGCAGCATGTCAAAAAAATCTGCTTCAACAATCACATGGCAGGTTGAGCATGCCATCTGGCCCTCGCAGGTTCCTTCCAGGGGCTGGTCATGATTCTGCGCGACGGTCAGCAAATTGTCCCCGGCGCTCGCTTGTGCCTCAGTCACACTGTCTCCGTCTGCACTGACAAAGCGAACATTTATTGGTGAATCCGTCACTGTGCCTCCGCTGCTTCATTTATGGCCTGAGCCGCCAACTCGATATCTGAGATCGTATTGTATCTCCCAAATCCGAGACGGATCGAGGATTTTATTTGTGCCGGTTCCAGGCCCAAGGCCGCCAGAACATGGCTGGGACGTCCCGAACCGCTGGCACAAGCAGAGCCTGCCGAAAAAGCCACTGTTCTGACATCGGACATCAGCCGCGCCACATCCAGCCCTTCCCGCCGGATATTCAGATTGCCCGGATAGCGATCCTCTGCGCTTCCGTTTATTGTCCAGTCGGAGAAATACTCGCGCGCCGGTGCCGCTAGGGCCTCGATATGGGCGTTGTCAGCGTCGGCGCCTGAAGCGCACAGTTCCGCCGCCTTGCCCATTCCAACGCATAAGGCTGGTGAAAGGGTTCCGGAACGCAATCCTCCTTCCTGACCGCCACCATGGATCAGCGTCGGAATCTCCACACCGTCCCGAACCCACAGAGCCCCTATCCCTTTGGGCCCATAGATTTTGTGCCCCGAAATTGCCGCCATGTCGACATTGTCGGGTATCGGTACGCGGCCATAGCCCTGCACGGCATCGCACAGATGCAACGCTCCCGATTGATTGGCGAGATCAGCGATGTCGCGTACCGGTTGAATGACGCCGATCTCATTGTTGATCAGCATGCTCGCCACAAGCCCTGTTTGCTCATCAACCACTTGTTCGAGTTCTGTCAGCGACACCAGTCCGTCTGGCTGGACAGGGAGCAGCAGCACTTCCAGTCCCTGACTGCGATACCAAAGGGCGGTATCACGTACCGCCGCATGTTCGGTGTCCGGCAGAATGATCTTGTTACGTCCCAAGTCGCGCATGCGCTGAACCACGCCAAAGGCCATGTTGAGAGCTTCGGTTGCGGTTCCCGTGAAGTAAATGCGCCCGCCATGCGGAAACAGTTTCGCTACCTGGTCCCGGGCCAATTCGACTGCCGCCGCGGCTTTCCGACCCGCTTTGTGGGGACTGTGCGGGTTCCCGAAATCATCTTTCAGCCACGGCGTCATGGCGTCAAACACTTCGGGTGCCATTGGCGTCGTCGCCTGGTTGTCGAGATAGATCAGATCGCCCATGGCCCGTCAGGTTCGCCGGGACTCGTCAAAAATCGCCTGCCATTTCTCGATAAACGCATAGATTTGCGACCGGGTTGTATCGCGCCCGATACTGACGCGGATCACTTCACTGGCGGTCTTGTCATCAATTCCCATCGCCTGCAGCACATGGCTGGTTTTCAATGTGCCGGAAGAACAGGCACTTCCTGCAGAGATTGAAAATCCGGCCATGTCGAACTTGATCAGCTGCGTATGCGCCGCCACTCCGGGCATCTGGTAACTGCCAATTGTCGCGATGCGCGGCGCATTTTCCGCGATGACAATGCCCCCCATATTCTTGATCGCATTATCCAGATGGGTGCGCAGTTCCGTGGCGCGTCCGGCCCAGTTTGCCGGCGCTTCAAGGGCAGCGACCATCGCCATGATATAGGGCAAATTATGGGTGCCGGAGCGATATCCCTGCTCCTGCCCGCCGCCTGGGCTCAGCAAAGTCAGATCCTTCACCAGCAACGCGCCCACACCCGGTGGTCCGCCAAATTTATGTGCCGCAATGGCGATCATGTCCGCATCAGGTAACGGCATTTTTCCGGCAGATTGCGAACAATCAGCAAAAAACACACCGCCGCGATCGCGGACGATTTTGGCGATTGCAGTCATGTCCTGCATCACGCCGGTTTCATTGTTGACCGACTGAACAATCACCAGCGCCGGCCCCTCCACACCTTTGAGCTGATGGTTGAGCTTCATCGGCACGACAAGTCCATTCAGATCAACCGCGATTGTCCTGGCATTTTTCGCACAGCGCAGCACCACGTCATGTTCTACCGGTGAAACCAGCCGGGACTGTGTTTTCGATTGGCCCAGAGCACTCGCAATGGCTTCGCTTGCGCCTCCCGTGAAGATGACCTCACCTTCCCATTCGAGCGCTTTTTTCAGGCGCTGACGGGCGGTTTCGAGCATCTTCTGGGCTGCGCGACCATCCGCATGGGGAGATGATGGATTGGCCCATTCCGCGAAACCCTCGAGGCAGGCAGCCTTCGCTTCGTCCAGCAAGGGTGCAGTTGCCGCATAGTCCAGATAGGTACGTTTCGTTTCAGACATGCCGGGTGAGAAAAACCTTTGCGCAATGATGGATAGAGTTGCGGATTTGCTGACTATCTCTATATAGGCGCTTCATCCAGCGCAAAAGCTAATCTGCACTTTTGTCGCCGTTCAGTACACTCTGATTACAGAATTGAAAAACACATGCCTGACGTAATTTTTACCGGACCTGAAGGACGACTTGAGGGACGGTTCAGCCCTCCCCCTCGCGAACGAGCACCGGTTGCCATGATCCTGCATCCTCATCCCCAGGCTGGCGGGACGATGAACGACCGGATTACCCAGGAAATGTATAAGACCTTCGTCAAGCGCGGCTTCGCTACTTTGCGCTTCAATTTCCGCGGTGTCGGTCGATCCCAGGGCACGTTTGACAACGGCATTGGCGAACTTTCCGACGCTGCCGCAGCGCTTGACTGGGTGCAAAGCTTCCACCCCGAAGCGCAAACAACCTGGATTGCCGGATACAGTTTTGGTGCATGGATCGGCATGCAGCTGCTGATGCGCCGACCGGAAATTCGCGGATTTATCTCGGTATCACCGCCGGCCAACATGTATGATTTCAACTTCCTGGCACCCTGCCCCTCGTCTGGCATTATCATTCAGGGCGTCAACGACGAGGTTGTGACCCCCAGTGCGGTCCAGAAACTGGTCGACAAATTGCGGACCCAGAAGCACATCACCGTCCACCACGATGAAATCCCGCGGGCCAATCATTTTTACGAGAATGAAATGGAACTGCTGATGGGTTCGGTCGACAATTATCTCGACATGCGTCTCGCGCCGGATTCGCCGATCAAATAAACAGATTTCGGGTATTCTATTCGGATTCTTCCGTCACCACCTTGTCCGGTGTCGGAATAGTCCAGATCACGACGTTCATGAACATGACGGCAGCAGCCAGCAGCATGAGCCAGCCTTGCTTGCGGTTCTGGCCCTGGCGCAACTGATAGATTCCCCCGCCCAAAAGGGCGGCGCTTGCCAGCATCAGTATCGATAACACCCAGTCAGCCAAGTTCTTCCCTCCTGCTGTGGCTTTGCCCGCCTCCATGGCATATTTCAAGGCGATCCCACGACAATATCGCGATAATATGCATTAGGGAATAGCACGGCGTCCCGCTAATTTTGCGACATGACCAATTCTGTCTGCGGCCGCCTCGATCAAACTTACCATCACGTTCCGGTGATTTTAGTCATCTGCC
>JBCBZY010000392.1:0-1897 GCA_039815115.1 Pseudomonadota bacterium
AATGAAATAAGATTTTTGAAGAGGATTCCCGCATGTCACGCTTTTCCCGCACAGTTGCTATTGCGCTTACTACCACTGCCTTGAGCTTTGCTGCTCCGGCCTATGCAGAGGACGCTAACAGCGCCGCACCTGCTCCGGTCAGTGAGCTGGTTGATGCCGTCAATATACCCTATGAGCGCTTCACTCTCGATAATGGCCTCAAGGTGCTGGTCCATACGGACCGCAAGGCACCGATTGTGGCGGTTTCAATCTGGTATGGCGTAGGCTCAGCCCATGAACCTGAGGGCAAGACCGGCTATGCCCATCTTTTCGAGCATATCATGTTCAACGGTTCGGAAAATGCGCCCGGCGATTTCTTTGAGCCGCTGCGGCAAATTGGTGCGACGGATTTAAACGGTACAACCTGGCTGGACCGTACCAACTATTTTCAGACCGTCCCCAAATCCGCTCTCGAAGTGGCTCTTTTCCTCGAAAGCGACCGCATGGGTCATTTGCTCGGCGCGGTGACGCAGGAGAAACTCGACAATCAGATCGGCGTTGTCTCCAACGAAAAACGTCAAGGGGATAACCGGCCCTATGGGTTGGTCAGCTATCGCCAGACCGAGCTGCTTTTTCCAGAAGCGCATCCTTATGGTCACAGTACAATCGGATCGCTCGAAGATCTCGAGGCGGCGTCGCTGGATGATATGAAGCAATGGTTTATCGACCATTATGGCCCGAATAATGCGATATTGGTGCTTGCCGGAGATATTGATGCCGCGGCGGCGAAACCGCTGGTCGAAAAATGGTTTGGTGCCATTCCAAAGGGCAAACCGATTCCCGTGTTGAACCCGGAACTGCCAACTTTGGACGCACCGGTTTATGATGTCATGAAAGACAAGGTTGCGACCACACGGATTTATCGCAACTGGGTGGTCCCGGGCTTGAATGATCCCGACTATACGCCGCTGGATGTTGGTATGACTGTGCTCGGCGGTCTGGCCAGTTCGCGGCTCGATAATATCATGGTTCGCGAAGAGAAAAATGCTGTCACGGTGTCCGCCTTTGTCATTCCATTTGTGCATGGCAGCCTCGTCAACATTCAGGCGGATGTGAAGCCGGGTGAAGATGCGGACGCGGTCGCCAAGCGTCTGGACGAGATTATCGCCGACTTTATTCAAAACGGTCCAACCGAAGATGAAGTACAACGGGTTGCAACCCGCGATGCGGCGGCCCGGATCGCCGGATTGGAACAGGTCGGCGGATTTAACGGCAAGGCCACCGCGCTGGCGCAGGGTGAGCTTTATTCCGATGATCCCAAATATTACAAAAAGGAACTGGAAAGGCTGGCTTCCGCTACGCCCGCATCAGTAACCGCGGCGATGAAAAAATGGCTGACACGGCCGGTCGTTGGAATCCGCGTCGTACCGGGTGAACGCGAAGCCTATCAGGAAGTGGAATCTGGCAAGGGTGCGCGCACCGGATCGCTGACAAGCCCGGCCTTTTATATGCAGGGTGACAGCGAGCAAGCGGCGCCGGCAGCAGTTGACCGTTCTTCCCTCCCACCCGTGGGCGATATTCCCAATGTTGATTTCCCGGATGTCGAAACCGCGACATTGTCCAACGGTATTAAAGTCCATTTCGCCCAGCGCAATGCGGTTCCCATGACTCGCGTAACCCTGTCTTTCAATGCCGGGGCATCTGCGGATCCCGCTGATAAAATTGGTCTGCAAAATTTCACCACTGCGGTAATGGAGGAAGGAACAACCAGTCTGACCTCGGTTCAGATTGCCGAGCAGCAGGAACGTCTACACCCAAAAAACCCAGCGGATGATAAAAAAATCTCCCCAGAGCATCAAACAACCAGAGAATGTCTCTCCAAGAATCGGGATATCGTGATGACCAAGAAGAATTTAAA
>JBCBZY010000107.1:0-8642 GCA_039815115.1 Pseudomonadota bacterium
CGAATGGCCGCCACATAGCCGCCCGGGCCGGAGCCGATTATCAGAAGATCATAGTCAAAATTGTCGGTCATTCTTTTGCTCCTTTGTGCTCCGGGCGCAGACCCGGAGCCCAGTGTGGATCAGAACAGATGATCGAAAAGATCGTTCCATTGCGGATTATCCTTTTCAATCAGTTCCAGTTTCCATCCCCTTTTCCATTTCTTCATCTGCAATTCTCTGCGCCGCGCTTCCTGAATATCGTCAAACGCTTCAAACCACACCAGATTCACGCATCCATGTTCCTTCGAGAATCCCTCTATCAAACCTTCGCGATGTTGCCAGACCCGCCGCTCCAGCCGACTGGTCACGCCCAGATAAAGCGTTCCATTCCGCTTGTTGGCCATCAGATATACAAAGCCAGGCTTCGTTTTGGGTCTCCTTTCGTTTTTGCCACTCTGGACTCCTGCTTTCGCAGGAGCACTGTTCATTACAAATCAATCAGCAGCCGGGTCGGATCCTCGATCGCTTCCTTGATCCGGACGAGGAAAGTCACCGCCTCTCGGCCGTCGATCAGGCGGTGGTCATAGCTGAGCGCGAGATACATCATCGGGCGCGCGGCGATGGAGCCGTCGGGCATCACCACCGGACGCTTTTCGATCCGGTGCAGGCCGAGCACGGCCGACTGTGGCGGGTTGATGATCGGAGTCGACATCAGCGATCCGAAGACGCCGCCATTGGAAATGGTGAAGGTCCCGCCCTTCATGTCGGCCATGGTCAGCGTGCCTTCCTTCGCGCGCTTGCCGAAATCGCCGATCGTGTTCTCGACATCGGCGAAGCTCATCGCCTCGGCATTGCGGATCACCGGAACAACCAGGCCGTTGGGCGCACTGACCGCGACCGAGATATCGACATAGTCGTGATAGACAATTTCCTCGCCGTCAATCTGCGCATTCACAGACGGCACGTCTTTCAGTGCAAGGCAGGCGGCCTTGGCGAAAAAGCCCATGAAGCCGAGCTTCACGCCATGTTTCTTCGCGAACAGCTCCTTGTACTTGCTGCGCGTCTCCATCACCGCCGTCATATCGACATCGTTGAACGTGGTGAGCAGCGCGGCCGTGTCCTGTGCTTCCTTCAGCCGCTTCGCGACTGTCTGGCGCAGGCGGGTCATCCGCACGCGCTCTTCATTGCGATTGCCGCCGGAAGCGACGGCTGTCGCTGTCGGTGCTTCCGCCCCGCTCGCTTCGCCTTTCTCGACCAGCGGCGCGGAGGCTCCGGATTTCACATATTTCTCGACATCATCCTTGGTCAGCCGGCCGTCCTTGCCGGTGCCGGAAATCTTGCTGGGATCGACGCCATGTTCCAGAACCAGCCGGCGCACCGCCGGTGACAGGGTCATTGATGCGGCCGAGTCACTGGCAGGCGCGGGCGCAGGTGCGGCTTCCGCCTTGGGTGCCGGTGCGGCTTTCGCGGCTGATCCGCTACCCGCTTCAATTGTCGCAATGACCGCGCCGACTTCAACCGTGTCGCCGACCTCAACCTGAAGCGCACCCAGCACTCCTGCCTCCGGTGCGGGAACTTCCAGCGCGACCTTGTCGGTCTCCAGACTCGCAATCGGCTCATCCGCTTCCACGGCATCACCGGGCTGCTTCAGCCATTCGCCCAGGGTGGCTTCGGTAATGGATTCGCCCAGAACCGGAACTTTTACATCTGTTGCCATAATCTATTCCTCTACGCTGCCTGTATTCCTGCGAAGGCAGGAATCCATCTCCAGACCTCGAGATGGGCTCCTGCCTTCGCAGGAGCACGATGATTTCCAAACTAATCCAATTTATGTCCCAAAGCCTCGGCGACCAGTTTATCCTGCTGCTGCTTGTGCCGCGACGCGAGACCGGTTGCCGGTGACGCCGACGCCACGCGCCCGGCATAGACCGGATCCACCGGACCCACGCCTGCATGCTCCAGACATTCTTCCAGATAGGGCCGGACAAAATGCCAGCTGCCATTGTTGCGTGGCTCTTCCTGTGCCCAGACCAGAGTCTCGAGATTTTTCATCCGCTTCAGCCGAACCACCAGCGGCTCGGACGGGAAGGGATAGAGCTGTTCGATCCGGACAATCGACGTGTTCTTGTCTTTCGCGGCATCACGCGCCTCGATCAGGTCATAGGCCACTTTGCCCGAACAGAGCACCAGACGCCTGATATCCTTGTCGGCGGGCGGGCTGGTGTCCGACTTGATCCGCATGAAATGATGTTCGCCCTGGAACTCCTCCGCCGAAGACACCGCCATCTTGTGACGCAGCAGCGACTTCGGTGTCATGATCACCATCGGCTTGCGGAAACTGCGCAACATCTGACGACGCAGCACGTGAAAATAATTGGCCGGCGTGGTGATATTCGCGACCTGGATATTGTCTTGCGCACAGAGCTGCAGGAACCGTTCGAGACGAGCGGAACTATGCTCCGGGCCCTGCCCTTCATAACCATGCGGCAGCAACATCACGAGGCCATTGGCCCGCAGCCATTTGGCTTCACCTGAAGCGATGAACTGGTCGATCATGATCTGCGCACCATTGGCAAAATCGCCAAATTGCGCTTCCCACAGGACCAGCGTTTTCGGGTCTGCGCCAGAATAGCCATATTCAAAACCGAGCACGCCATATTCGCTCAAGGGACTGTCCAGCACTTCGAACCGGCCATGCGGCACGGTGTTGAGCGGGATATATTTCTCTTCCGTTTTCTGATCGACCCAGACGGCGTGGCGCTGTGAAAAAGTACCGCGGCCACTGTCCTGGCCGGACAGGCGGACGCCATAGCCTTCCGAGACCAAAGATCCGAACGCCAGCGCTTCGCCGGTCGCCCAGTCGAAATTCTCGCCGCTGTCGAACATCTTCTTTTTCGCATCGAGCACCCGGCCCAGCGTCTTGTGGATCTGGTGACCATCGGGAACGGTCGTCAGCGTGCGGCCGAGACTGTCGAACAATTTGCCATCAATCGCGGTATCCACATTGCGCCGGGCGGTTTCCGGGTCGGCCGGAGCGTGCAGCCCCTGCCAGCGCCCGCCGAACCAGTCGGCCTTGTCCGGCTCATAATCCGAAGCCGCCTGAAACTCGCCTTCAAGATGCTCCGCAAAACTCTTGCGCGTCGCCGTGCCCCAGTCCGGATCGATCACGCCCTCCTCAATCAGGCGCTGCTCGTAAAGCTTGCTGACCTTGGGGTGCTTCCGGATCGCGGCATACATGATCGGCTGGGTGAAACTGGGTTCATCGCCTTCATTATGACCAAAGCGGCGATAGCACCACATGTCGATGACAATATCGCGGCCAAAACGCTGGCGGAACTCGATTGCGATCTTGCAGGCAAAGGTCACCGCTTCGGGATCATCGCCATTGACGTGGAAAATCGGCGCCTGGACACCCTTGGCGACATCTGACGGATAGGGCGAGGAGCGCGCGAATTGCGGGCTGGTGGTAAAGCCGATCTGGTTGTTGATCACAAAATGGATGCAGCCACCGGTATTATAACCGCGAATGCCCGAGAAGCCGAGGCATTCCCAGACAATCCCCTGCCCCGCGAAGGCCGCGTCACCGTGAATCAGAACCGGGAGCACCTGCTCATGCTTCGACAGGTCATCGCGTGCCACCTGCTGCGCCCGCGCCTTGCCGAGCACCACCGGATCCACCGCCTCGAGATGCGACGGATTGGGGACCAGCGACATGTGCACATTGATGCCGTCAAATTCGCGGTCGCTGGACGTGCCGAGATGATATTTGACATCGCCCGATCCGCCGACATCTTCGGGATTGGCAGATCCGCCATGAAATTCGTGGAAGATCACTTTGTAAGGCTTGGCCATCACATTCGCGAGAATGTTCAGCCGCCCGCGATGCGCCATGCCGTACACAATGTCGCGCACGCCGGACTGGCCGCCATATTTGATGATATTTTCGAGCGCCGGCAGCATCGATTCTCCGCCATCGAGACCGAAGCGCTTGGTGCCGACATATTTGCGGCCGAGAAATGCTTCATATTCCTCGCCCTCGATGACCTTGTTGAGAATCGCCTTCTTGCCTTCCGGGGTAAACTGGATGGCGGCGTCCTTGCCCTCCATCCGGTCCTGGAGGAAGCGGCGTTCCTCGGTATCGGCAATATGCATATATTCCAGACCCACCGAGCCGCAATAATTGGCCCGGAGCACGGCCTCGATTTCGCGAATGCTGGCATGCTGAAACCCGAGCACCCCGCCAAGATAGACGGGCTTGTCCATCTCGTCGGCCTTGAAGCCGTGAAATTCCGGGGTCAGGTCGGCCGGTTCTTCCAGCTTGGAAAGGCCCAGCGGATCCAGATTTGCGCCCAAATGCCCGCGCACCCGATAGGTGCGGATGAGCATCATCGCCCGGATCGACTTTTCCGCCGCCAGCTCGACCTCGGCATCAGACATGGTTGCCCCGGCCTTGGCCGCCGCCGCCTTGATCTCGATCCCCATGGCCGTCGGATCCAGCGCGCTGTTCAGCTCATCCGCATCATCGATCGGCCAGTGCTTTTTCTGCCAGCTCGGGCCGGGTTCTTTTTCAGTACCTACGCCGAATTCCTGATTTTCAATGCCCATAATGTTTTCCATTCATCGTGTACCTGCGAAGGCAGGTACCCATCACCAACCGGTGCACCCTGACGAAACAGCGGGAGATGGACTCCTGCATTCGCAGGTGCGCGGCTGTTTCCGTCAATGACTGTTTCACTTCACAATCTCGAACCACAAATCTTTCCAGTCGGGATTGGCTTCTTCAATCAAACGCACCTTCCAGTCCCGCTTCCATTTCTTGATCTGCATTTCACGCCGGCGCGCTTCCTGCAAATCATCATATTGTTCAAACCACACCAGCCTCTTGCAATCATGCTGCCTGGTAAAACCATCAACCGTTCCGTCACGATGATCATGAACCCGCTTGATCAGATTGCTGGTAACACCCGTATAAATCGCTCCGTTTTTCCGGTTTGCCATGAAGTAGACAAAGCCGGGTTTCATCTATCCGTGCACCTGCGCAGGCAGGTGCCTATCTCCTGTCCGCGCCTTGAGGAACCAGCGGGAGATGGGTACCTGCCTGCGCAGGTACACAACATGGTGACCAACTATATTCAAACCGTCTCCTTCAGCATCGCATCCAGCGTTGTCCCCAGCTCGCTTGGCGAAGGTGACACCCGGATGCCGGCCGCCTCCATGGCGGCGATCTTGTCTTCTGCGCCGCCCTTGCCGCCGGATACGATTGCGCCGGCATGACCCATGCGGCGTCCTGGAGGCGCCGTCAGACCAGCAATGAAGCCGACGGTCGGTTTGCTCCGGCCCTTTTTCGCTTCGTCGGCGAGGAACTGCGCGGCTTCTTCTTCCGCGCTGCCGCCGATTTCGCCGATCATGATCATCGACTTGGTTTCATCATCGGCGAGGAACAGCTCAAGCACGTCAATAAAATTGGTGCCGTTGACCGGGTCGCCACCAATGCCGACCGCCGTCGTCTGGCCCAGGCCAACCGCCGTGGTCTGGTGCACCGCTTCATAGGTCAGCGTACCGGAACGGGAGACAACGCCGACCGAGCCTTTCTGGAAAATGCTGCCGGGCATGATGCCGATCTTGCACTCATCGGGCGTCAGTACGCCGGGGCAGTTGGGGCCGATCAGCCGCGACTTGCTGCCCTCGAGCGCGCGCTTGACGCGGACCATGTCGAGCACGGGCACGCCTTCGGTAATTGCGACGATCAGCTCAATCTCGGCATCAATCGCCTCGAGGATGGAATCGGCGGCAAATGGCGGCGGCACATAGACCACCGAAGCCGTCGCACCGGTCGCTTCCTTCGCTTCGTGCACCGTGTCAAAATTGGGCAGGCCGAGATGCTCGGTACCGCCCTTGCCCGGCGTCACGCCGGCGACCATCTGGGTGCCATAGGCCAGTGCCTGTTCCGTATGGAACGTGCCGGTATTACCGGTCATCCCCTGGGTGATGACCTTGGTGTTCTTGTCGATGAGTATGCTCATTTTTCGGTTTCTCCAACAAAATCTGCTTTCAGTGCGATGCCGTGAAATTGCGTCAGGGCAATGACCGGACTGCCTTCCGGCACGTAAAAAATCTCGAAACTGTCGTGGCGCTCTTCGTATCCCGGCGACCAGTTGGTCAGCGAAATCTCGTCCCGGTCGACGCTGCGGTCCGGCGCGCGGCCCATCCATTTTTCGCCGTCAGCGAGGCTGATCTTCCGCGCCTCGTTGACATCATAAAGGCGGCAGCCATTGACCATCATGCCTTCGGATTCAACCTGCGACAGGATGATATCGAGCCGCTCGCCATCCACGGTCCGGGTGAACACGCTGGTATCGGACATGCGGTCATCGGGACCGTCGAGCAATTCTGCCGCCTGCACGCGGCCAATGGCCAGCAGCTTGCCAAGCGGACTGTCGGCCGGCGGAATTTCCGCTGCCCAGCCCTGATCCACCAGATCTGTTTCAACCAGCGCAATGTCCTGAATGTTTCGGCAGGCATCGCCGAAAGCGTCCAGCACCGCAGCCGCTGGATAGGGTGCCGCGGCGGGCGTGGCTGTTGTCGCCTGAGCGAGGAGGAGGAGGGTGAGGTTCACTTTGAGTTTTGTCTCGCCTTTTTGCTGCGATCCATTTCAGCCAATTTCATTTCGCGTTGTTCGATCAGCTCCTTTCGCCGTTTTTCGCCGACAAATGAAAGCTGAACCACTTTGTAGGATCCCAAGACGGTACTCCCGTCTATGACATAGTCGAAATCTGGTGACCGGTGTTGAAAACCAGCCGCTTTGAACATTTGCCCTTCAAGATCAGTAGATCGGGAATTGGGATCTTCACTACCGCGAATAACAGCGTTGGCGTAGTCAAGATCGAGGTCCTTTGCGGCAACTGCGCATCCGCGTAAATAGTCATATCCCTTGGCCTCGCTATTCTCAAAAAATATCAGATAGCCAGGTGGTGAAGTTTGGATATGATAGAATGAAGATTGCTCGCGCACGCTTTTGTACCAGTTCCGATATGGCCTGGGCAGCGCCTCCCATTCGACAGAATTGACCAATTTGGGATCAAGCTTGGCCTCGCCTTCGGTGCAAGCGGCCTTGAAAATCCCGAGCCATAGATTGTGGCGGCGATTATGCTGTTCACGAGCAAGTTTCTCGGCTTGACTGAGTTGCCTGGCCTCATTTTCAATCGCTACTGCCTGTATCATTATGTATTTGCTGGACAGTCTATGTACGCTCAGAAACTTTCCTTCGCCGGTGATTTGGAACCAGTTTTCAGACTTCACATTGAGGAAAAGCTCATCAGATTGTTTGGAACTAACGGTGCTCAGATCCGGATCCAAGAAAGAGACCGCATCCATAATGTTCGCGCTCGAAGTAATAAGTGCGCAAACGCGACGGTGTGCGCCACTGGACGTCTTGCGCTCTTCGACAGCAAGGTAGTTCCTGCCCGGATATCCTGAGAGTCGGTGATACTGGGCATAAATGCGCTTGAAGTTCTTACCCTGATTTTGGTGATACTGGGGGCGCCAGGATAGATTGAGTTGCGACCGCGCGGTCGCAGGTAGTTTTTGGAAGCCGACGATCTGGGCTTCACCATTCGAAAAACTTCTCTTGCCTTCGACGCACGTTGTTTCAAAGACAGATATAACTTCCTCGGGAGGGAGCGTTGCCGCCTGGGCGAGGAGGAGGAGGGTGAAGGTCATAGGTCAGACAAGCGATCGCTTGTTCAGCAAGAAAGTAATAGCCCCGGCTAGCGCCAAGGCCGGTCCCCATAGGCCCGGAACAGTGATAGTGCCCATCGCCGTGGCACTTAGCGTAGCCTCATCAATCCACCAATGCCAGTATGACGGTAGCCAAGGCCAACCTTGCCAAAGTGCCAGCCCCACAACAAGTGCGGTCAGCGACAAGTATTTGCCCAAGCGCTTTGTAACCGCGTTCGATGTAAACAGCGACACGACCGATCCTGCTAAGCAAATCAAGGTGAAGCAAACAAGGGCTTGGATGAAGATCACGCCAAACTCGAATCCAGCCCCTTACACGCCTCGAGCAGTTCCTTAACCGCATCGACCGACACGTTGAAATTGCCCTGGGCTTCTTCGCTGAGCTCGATCTCGATGATCTTCTCGACGCCGTCCTTGCCGATGATCACGGGCACGCCGACATAGAGATCATCCACCCCGTACTGACCGGTCAGGTGGGCCGCAGCTGGAAGCACGCGGCGTTTGTCCTTGAGATAGCTTTCGGCCATCATGATCGCGCTGGTCGCCGGGGCGTAATAGGCGCTGCCATTGCCGAGCAGGGCGACAATCTCGCCGCCGCCGCCGCGGGTGCGCTTGACGATCGCGTCGATATTTTCCTGTGTCGTCCAGCCCATCTTGATGAGATCGGGGATCGGGATGCCGGCGACGGTCGAATAGGCCGGAACCGGAACCATGGTGTCGCCATGACCGCCAAGCACGAAGGCGGTGACATCTTCGACTGACACCTGAAATTCCTCGGCGAGGAAGTGGCGGAAGCGCGCGCTGTCGAGGACGCCGGCCATGCCGACGACCTTGTTGTGCGGCAATCCGGAAAATTCGCGCAGCGCCCAGACCATCGCATCCAGCGGGTTGGTGATGCAGATGACAAAGGCATCCGGCGCATGTTC
>JBCBZY010000327.1:0-3123 GCA_039815115.1 Pseudomonadota bacterium
ACCCTACAGCAATTGATTGAAGCCGGATCCCATTTCGGCCACCAGACCCACCGCTGGAATCCCAAGATGAAACCATACATCTTCGGAGCCCGTAACGGTGTCCACATTCTCGATCTGTCCCAGAGCGTTCCGCTTTTTGCACGCGCGCTTGACTTCATTGCCAACTCGGTTTCGGCCGGCGGCAAGGTCCTGTTCGTCGGAACCAAGCGCCAGGCGCAGGAGCCGATCGCAGAAGCAGCTCGCATGAGCGGCCAGCATTTTGTAAACCATCGCTGGCTTGGCGGCATGCTGACCAATTGGAAAACCATTTCCAACTCGATCCGCAGGATGAAGACCCTTGAGGAACAGCTGAGCGGCGATACCGCCGGCTTTACCAAGAAAGAAGTTCTGCAGATGACCCGCGAGCGGGACAAGCTGGAATTGTCGCTTGGCGGCATCCGCGACATGGGCGGCATTCCTGATGTTATGTTCGTCATTGATGCGAACAAGGAAGAGCTCGCGATCAAGGAAGCCAATGTTCTCGGCATTCCGGTCGTTGCGATCCTCGACTCCAATGTTGATCCCACCAACATCGCGTTCCCGGTACCAGGCAATGATGATGCTGCACGGGCTATCCGGCTCTATTGTGAATCCGTTGCCGCTGCTGCCACCAAGGGCGGTCAGGAAGCTGCGGTTGCTTCTGGCGAAGATCTCGGTGCTGCCGTTGCTCCGCCAGTTGAGCAGATCGTTTCCAGCGAAGCCAATGCTAGCGCAATGGCCAGCGGCGAAGAAGCTGCCGTTGCGGAAATAGCCGAGAAGGCTGCTGACAAGCCGGCGGAAGAAGCTCCGGCAGAAGCACCGAAGGCTGAAGAAGCACCGAAGGTTGAGGAAGCCCCGGCCAAGGAAGAAGCCCCGGCCAAGGAAGAAGCCAAAGCCGAAGCAGAACCTGCCAAGGAAGAAGCTCCTGCTGAGGAAGCAGCCAAGGCGGACGAAAAGCCAGCCAAAAAAGCGCCGGCGAAAAAAGCTCCGGCCAAAAAAGCAGCTGCCAAGAAGGCCCCGGCCAAAAAACCGGCAGCCAAAAAGGCACCCGCCAAGAAAGCGGCTGCCAAGAAGGATGACGCCAAGGCCGCCGACGAAAAGGCCTGAGCTTGAAGCGTCTTTCTGCAGTCATATATTGACGGCATACAACAACAAAATGGGGCGGCGAGAGCGTCGCCCCAATTGTACATTCCCCACACGATATATTTGAGGAACAGAAAATGGCTATTACAGCAGCTGCAGTGAAAGAACTGCGCGAGCGCACTGGCGCTGGCATGATGGATTGCAAAAAGGCACTGAACGAAACCAACGGCGACGTAGAAGCTGCGGTAGATTTGCTCAGGACCAAGGGTCTGGCCGCTGCCCAGAAAAAATCCAGCCGTACCGCGGCAGAGGGTCTCGTCGGCGTCGCCGTTGAGGGCACGAAAGGTGTTGCTGTTGAAGTGAACAGCGAAACCGACTTTGTCGCAAAGAACGATCAGTTCCAGGAATTTGTCACAACCGTAACCGGTGTCGCTCTGAACCTCGGCAGCGATGATGTCGAAGCCTTGTCGGCTGCCGACCATCCCGCAGGTGGAACGGTGCAGGACGCGCTGACCAACAATATCGCGACCATTGGCGAGAATCAGGCGATCCGCCGGATGAAGACTGTGGCTGTAAGCAGTGGCCTGGTCGTGCCCTATATCCACAATGCCGTGACCCCGACCATGGGCAAAATTGGTGTACTGGTGGCTCTGGAAAGCACGGCGGGCGCTGATGTTCTGGAACCACTCGGCAAACAGATTGCCATGCATATTGCTGCGGCTTTTCCGCAGGCGCTGAATGCTGACGGACTGGACAAGGATATGATGGAACGGGAACGTGCCATCGCCAAGGAAAAAGCTGCCGAATCCGGCAAGCCAGACAATATTGTCGAGAAAATGGTTGATGGTGCGATGGCAAAATTTGCCAAGGAAAACGCACTTCTCAGCCAGATTTTCGTGATGGACAATAAAACCCCGATCGCACAGGTGGTCGAGCAAGCTGGCAAGGATGCAGGAGCGGAAATCAAGCTGACCGAATATGTTCGCTTCCAGCTGGGCGAAGGCATCGAGAAGAAAGAAGAAGATTTCGCGGCGGAAGTTGCTGCCACTCTCGGCGGCTAGTCTGCGAAATTTGCGGCCAGTCTGCGGATTGGTGCATTAACACTTGGCGCAATGGCGCGGACTATCTATGGTCTGCGCCATTGTCATATCTGGCGTCAAAATTGGGTCTGACATGATCATGTCAGCGGGATGGAAAATACATGAACATACCGGCGTTCAAACGCATTTTGCTGAAGCTTTCAGGCGAAGCTCTGATGGGATCCGGCGAATTCGGTATCGATACCAATACGGTCGCAAGGGTAGCCGAAGAAGTGAAGGCTGCAAAAGAAGCCGGGTTCGAACTTTGTCTTGTCATTGGTGGCGGAAATATCTTCCGCGGCGTGGCCGGTGCTGCCGGGGGCATGGACCGGGCACAGGCCGATTATATGGGCATGCTGGCAACAGTGATGAACGCCTTGGCCATGCAAAATGCACTGGAACAGCTTGGGGTGCACACCCGTGTCCAGTCGGCAATTGAGATGGACCAGGTTTGTGAACCGGTCATCCGGCGCAGAGCATTGCGCCATCTGGAGAAGGGCCGTGTCGTGATATTCGCGGCAGGCGTTGGCAGCCCGTATTTTACAACAGACAGTGGCGCGGCTTTGCGTGCGGCTGAAATGAAATGCGATGCGCTGCTCAAGGGAACCAGCGTTGATGGTGTCTATGACAGCGATCCAAAGAGCAATCCAGACGCGAAGCGCTTCGACAATGTCAGCTATGACAGGGTATTGAGCGACAATCTGAAGGTCATGGATGCCAGTGCGGTGGCCCTGTGCCGGGATAATTCCATTCCGATTGTCGTCTTTTCCATCCGCGAGCAAGGCAATCTGGCCAAGATTCTCGGTGGAGAAGGCACGGCAACCATTGTCGGAACTGACGGATAATCGCCCGACAGGGCCTGGAGGAACAGAAAATGGCGAAATATAACAAGGACGACCTGAACAAGCGCATGAACGCGTCACTTGATGCGCTCAAGCACGAT
>JBCBZY010000394.1:0-1809 GCA_039815115.1 Pseudomonadota bacterium
GAAGAAATGGTGGAAACAGGATCTGCGGCCTATCAGACCGGCAAGGACATTAATGACGAAATGCTGAATAGCACGCAAGGCTATGGCTGGCTGATATCCGCAGACAATAGCCGTTCTGCTCAACTGGAGTCCGGCATGCATTGGGTCCGGATCAATCAGGCCGCTACCATGCTGGGTCTTGCCATGCATCCGGTCAGCCAGATTCTTCAGGAATTCCCAGAGATGGCAGACCTCTCCCGCGAATTTCATGCGCTGGTCGGAGTGGAACAACCCGCCCGTGTGCAAGGGCTGTTCCGACTAGGCTATGGTCCGGCCACTCCTCCGTCGCCGCGCTGGCCCTTGGAATCCCATCTGGTTGATGCTTAAAGCGGGCGCATGAAAGACACGCCCAAAAAAGCCGGACTTCCCGGTGATCCGATCGAGTTTCAGGTGATGAACGAAATCGGGATCATCAATCAGCTGGCGGAGAATCTGTTCCGGGAACATTTGCCGAAGGGCATGACAGTCGCGCAATTTGGTGTACTGAACCATTTGCTTCGCCTCGAACGGCAAGAAACTATCAGCGAGCTGGCCCGCAACATGCAGGTGACTCAGCCTACCATGTCATCTACCGTCCGGAAACTGGAAGACCGGGGCCTGATCGAGCTGGTCCATGATCCTGATGACCGCAGGGTGCGACGGGTGCAGGTTACGCCCGCAGGTGCGGCGGCCCGGCAGATCGCAGTGAACCAGGTGGCGCCGGTTGCAGAGCTTCTGCGCGACAAGATCCCGACTTCGGTTTGGACCGGACTGTTGCCGGAACTGGCACGCGTACGGACATTTCTCGACCAGTTGCGCGATTGACGGATCAAATGTGATTCATTCGCCCGCCTGCTCGGTTTCGGTGGTGATGCTCGCATCCATTTTCTGCTGGATCGATTCCATCAGTTTCAACGCCAGACTGGTAAAATTGTTCCTGTGGGGACTGTGCGCCAATGGTTTCAAAGTACGGGATGCGTCGGCATATCGTTCTTCAAACAGTTGCTGATTGGCAACCATCCACCGCAAGCCTCCGTCAAACGGGGCAATTTCCAGAGCTCTTTCCAGCCCTTGGACCGCGAGGTCTGGTGGCTTCTTGCCACTGGCACCGAAGGTTTGGAAATATTCTATGAGCGGGATGGGGTGATTGGGCTCAATTCGGTTCGCGGCAACAATCTGCCTGCGGACCTCCTTCCAAGCCGCCGCATCGTCGTCAGCATTTTCTGCTATGCGGACATGAGCGTAAATCTTCTGGATTTGCGCCCGCACCCGCTTGGGATCCAGCGCGAGTGCGCGGTCTGCCGCGGCAATCGCTTCTTCAATATAGCCCGCATCCAGTTCGGCTTCCGCAAGCGCTTCCTGAACCGCCGGATCATCAGGATATTTTGCTGCCACTGATCTGGCCTCTACGAGGACTTCCTTGGCCTCTTCCTCGTCCACGCCGGTGCGCGATTCCATAATTACCGGCATCATTTCCGCCTCTCCGTCTCTCAGACGTCGCAAATTGACGCTTCCAGTGTTCAGACGCTCCGAAGGGATACCCAGGGCAGGCATGCGGCTTTTCGTACGATAGCGCTTCAATTCCGAGTCCAGTTTCTTCAGATCGCCAAACGCTTCTCTTGCGGCCCCGATTTCTGTCATTCCGTTATCGATATGTCTGGCATATTCGGTCAGCTGGCCTTTGCGCGAAGGTTCGAAGGTGAGATAGTGATAGAGTAACCAGCTGCGCCCATAGAACTGGCAGCAGGTCGACATGGAGGGTAATGCCGCCATGGGTCGACAGGGCCTGAA
>JBCBZY010000304.1:0-3464 GCA_039815115.1 Pseudomonadota bacterium
CACCTTCGGGTAGCTGGTCCAGATCGGCAACAACCTGACCGCCATATTCGGTGATGATGCCGCGCAGTGTCGGAACGATGTTGATTTCGGCTTCGGGTGCGCGTTCAGTCACCTGCTCCTGGAATTCAGTGGCCCGTTCAACAGGAATGTCGAGAACAAAATAACTGGGTGCTTCGCGGGGCACGCTGAGCCGGATCTCGTTGGTCAGGCTGGTCTGGATAGCCGCGAGCGTTGCAAACAGGGTCAGTCCCAGTCCGAGTGCGACCACCAGCTGACCGGTTTGTGCGCCCGGACGATGAAGATTTGTGAGAGCCAGTCTCAGCAAGGGTTGTTTCGGGCGCGGGGCCTTGCTGGCAAGCCATCTGATTGTTGTGCCGAGGATGGTCAACAGCAACAGGACGCCCAGAGCTGCGGCAATGAACCAGATCGAGAAAAGCGGTTCTCTGGTTCCCCCGACTGCAATCAATATGATGGCAGCGATGGCTAGCCCCACGGCAATCCAGGTCGGTCGGTCAAACTGACTCCATGGCTTGATTTCGCCGCGGAACAATCCGGCTGCCGGGATCAGTTTGGCGCGCGATAGCGGAGGCAAGGCGAAGATGATGGCAATCAGGAATCCATAAGCAGCGCTGATCGCCAGGGGGAGGGGATAGAGCGCGAAATCCGGACGGATTGGCAGAACATCGCCGGCAATCTGGATGATGAGCAAAGGCACAAACGCGCCAACGATCAGGCCTGCAGCAATGGCGACAAAAGAGATGGCGAAAATTTGCAGCATATAAATGCGGAAGATCATGCCGCTGTCGGCACCGAGAATCTTCAGAGTGGCTATAGCTCCTTGTTTGCCGCGCAAATAGGAAGCGACACCGTTTCCCACACCAATGCCTGCGATGACAAGCGAAGCCAGGCCTACCAACGTCAGGAACTGCCCCATGCGTTCAATAAACCGGCGTGTGCTGGGTGCCCCATTGTCGCGCGTTTTTACTTCCCAGGCAGCGTTCTTGAACTGCGATTCCAGTGTGTCTGCCAGCTCGGACGGATCCGTCTCTGAGGGGAGTTTCAGGCGATATTTGCCTTCGAACAGGCTTCCCGGTTGAATGAGATTGGTGCTGCGCAAACCTGTCAGCGAAGTGATCGCTACCGGCCCGAGGGAAAGACCTTCGCTCAAGCGATCTGGTTCGTCGCCGATGACGCCCGCTATCGAAAACGCCGCTTCTCCGAACTCGATACTATCCCCGACCGAAAGCGACAGTCGCTGCATCAGGGCCGGAGTTACATAAATTTCCTCAGCGCCAAGGGGAGGCGCTGCGCTGCCATCAGCCAGAGTGAATTCCCCATAAAGGGGGTAAGGTGCATCTACGCCTTTCAGTTCGACAAGCTGGGTATCGCTGCCATCTGGCAAACGGGCCATGGCTTGCATGCGCAGGGTTTCGGACAGCTCACCGACGGATTGCAGCGTTTCCAGCTCAGTCGGGCTGGCTTCTCGCTGGGCTATGGAAATCTCGATATCGCCGCCGAGAATGGCCTGTCCGCGATTGGCGAGTTCTTCGGTAATTGAATTGGTCAGGCTGCCAATGGCGGCCAGCGTGGCGACGCCCAGAAACAGACAGACGATCAGCAAGCGAAGGCCAACAAACCGGCCGCGCAGGTCTCGCCGGGCTATCGTCCAGGCTTTGCCCCAGCTGCCGGATCCGGTTCGCTGATCACTCATGCAGCGCTGTCTTTCTCGATCATGCCATCCCGAAGTTCGATGATGCGATCACATCTTTTCGCCAGTTCGGGATCATGGGTGATGATAAGTAGCGTTGCCTGGGTTGCCTGTTGACGGTCGAAAAGAAGTTCGATGATTTTTTCCCCGGTCGCCCCGTCAAGGTTGCCGGTCGGTTCGTCTGCGAAAATGATCCGCGGACGGGATGCCATGGCTCTGGCGATTGCAACCCGCTGCTGTTCGCCGCCGGAAAGCTGGGTCGGATAGTGACCAAGACGGTCGCCCAGTCCCACTGCGGCCAGTTCGTCTGCAGCTATGGTGAAAGGATCGCCCTGGCTATCCAGTTCCAGAGGAACAGCAACATTTTCCAGTGCCGTCATGGTCGGCAAAAGATGAAAGGCTTGCAGCACAATCCCGACACGCCCTCTGCGGGCAATGGCGAGCTCATCTTCGTTCATGTGGCCGAAATTCGCACCCGCGATGTGGACATCTCCACTGGTGGCGCGTTCCAGACCAGACAGAATTGCCATCAGCGAGGACTTGCCGGAGCCGGATGGTCCCAGCAGCGCCACAGTTTTGCCTGACTCAATCGACAGATTGATTCCGCCCAGAATATCGACCCGGGCATCTCCTTCTCCCAAAGAAAGGGTGACATTGCTTGCCTCAATGGCAATATGGGAATCAGTTTGTTTGGCGTCGCTGGTTGCGGCGGAAGTTTGAGCCATGGCGGGAAAGGATATCCGATGTTAAGAACTTTATTCACATATGGGTTGTGTATCGCAGTTCTTCAACTTTTGATTGCCTGTGGTGCGGCAACTGAAGAAACAACGCCAACGGATCAGCGCGGTGCTGTTGAATCCGAGGCAGATGCGGTGAAAATCGCGGAAGCGGACTTGCTTGTCGTCGCCTTTGGCGACAGTCTCTATGCTGGCTACGGTCTGGACCAGAACGAAGGTTTTGCGCCAGAGCTAGAAAAAGCGCTTCAAGCAGAAGGAAAAGATGTCCGTGTCCACAATGCCGGCGTTTCGGGCGATACGACAGCCGCAGGGTTGCGACGGATTGATTTCGTTCTCGACAGCCTCCCTAAAAAGCCTGATCTCTTTATTCTGGGGCTGGGAGCAAATGATGTGCTGCGAGGGCTGAAGCCATCCGAGACCCGTGCGAATATGGAAGCGATGGTGAAAAAGCTGAAAGATCGCGAGATCCCGGTTATGTTGACCGGGATGCTGGCGCCACCCAATCTTGGCAAGGAATTCAGTGACGAATTCAACATTGTTTTTCCTGCAATGGCACAAAAATATGATGCGGCACTCTATCCGTTCTTTATGGACGGCCTGGTTGGAAAGGCCGATCTTTTGCTCGATGACGGCCTTCATCCCAGTGCGGCCGGTATTGATTTGATCGTCGAGAGGATCACGCCGACCGTATTGTCTGCCCTGCCAGAAGGGGAGCCGGCAGACGGGTGAGATATCTGGACGAACTGGACGCTAGTTGAGCTCTCTTGCCTTAACTGTATTAATTCTATAATACAGTTGTTGAAGCGCTTGAAAAAGGCGGCATTTATATCCATTTATGCTATGATGCTGCATGAGAGACAGCGATATGGAGATTTGACCTGATGGCCACCGAAACAAAGACCGTAACCGAAGATCTGACACTTACGCCGCCTGATCCGGTGGTTGCGGTTGAGCCGACCAAGGCCGCGGGGCTTGTACCTGTTGGAGACGAGATCAAATCCAAGCTGGAAGAAAAAGTC
>JBCBZY010000259.1:0-4181 GCA_039815115.1 Pseudomonadota bacterium
CAAGATCGAGGAACTGGCAGAATATGCAGATGTCCCCGTGATCAACGGTCTGACCGATCTGTCTCATCCCTGCCAGATTGTCGCCGATCTGCTGACGCTGGTCGAACATGGCAAGGCGTTGCCTGGTCTGGAAGTCGCCTGGCTGGGGGATGGCAATAACGTTCTGAACAGCATCATTGAGGCCGCAGGCCTGATGAAGTTCAACGTCCGCATTGGCTGTCCGGAAGGCTATGACCCGGATGACCGGTTCATTGCGGAAGCGCAAAAGGCCGGTGCCGGGATCACCACGTTTCGTGATGAAGCCGAGGCTGTGTCCGGAGCAGATGTCGTCGTCACCGACACATGGGTGTCGATGGGTCAGGAGCATGTCCACAACAAGATGGCGGCGATGATGCCGTTTCAGGTCAACGATGTGCTGATGGAAAAGGCGAAGCCCGATGCGCTGTTTCTGCACTGTCTCCCGGCTCATCGCGGAGAGGAAGTCATGCCTTCGATAATCGACGGTCCGCAATCCGTGGTTTGGGATGAAGCGGAAAATCGCATTCACGCGCAAAAGTCGATCCTGCGATGGGTCTTCGGTCAGATCTAGTGGCTGACATATCCCTCATTGATCGCAATCTGTCCTTTTCGATCCCGGCGAAACATTGCCGGGGCAGGGCGGTGCGTCTGGGGCCAGCGCTTGATGATATCCTGACGGCCCATAACTACCCGCCACAAATCCGGGCTGTATTGGCGGAAGCGGTTTGCCTGACAGCCATGCTCGGTGCGTTGCTCAAACATGAGGATGCCCAGCTCACGATGCAGGCACAGACCGAAAATGGTGTGATCAGCCTGCTTGCCTGTGACTACAAGGACGGCGGGCTGCGCGGCTATGTCCAGTTCGATTCAGAACGCCTCGTGCAGCAGCCGGTCGAGCCCAGTTTGATGGCCTTGTTCGGCAAAGGCTATCTGGCGATCACCTTCGACTTGCCCGCTCCGCAGGGCCGCAACCAGGGGATTGTGCCGCTGGAAGGGGCCAGTCTGGCCGAAGCGGTGCAGAATTATTTCGTGCAGTCCGAACAATTGCCAACACTTGTTCGGGTGTCGGTGGACGATGACGGCGATCACGTGACCGCTGGTGGTTTGCTGGTTCAGCATCTTCCCGAGGGAGAGGAAGGCCGCGAACGCCTGCATGTCCGTATGGACCATCCGGAATGGGAACATGTCGAGATCATGGCGAGCAGCGTCGAGTCGACCGAATTGACAGACAGCAACTTACCGTTCGAAGATTTGCTTTGGCGATTGTTCAGCGAGAGCGACGAAGTGAGGGTTTTGAGCGGTAAACCGTGTGTTAAGGCTTGTCGTTGTACAGATGATCATATTCGGGATGTCATTGCGAGATTTCCGAAAGAAGACAAAGAGCATATGGTCGGAGATGATGGAAACATCTCGATAGACTGTGCGTTCTGCAGCAAGAAGTTCAGTATTACTGCTGCAAGTCTGAACAACTAGTAACCTGCGAAGGGGGCATCCAGCGCGATAACTGTCCAATCTGTCCAATCAAATGCCGCAATTGAGCGCGATAAGTGCCACAATCTTTGGGTATCCCGTGATTCTCAAGGCTGCGGCGCCAGGTACAAAACAGGAGTAAGAACAATGAAAGGCACCAGAATGTTGAAACATTTCAGCACTATGTCCGTGGCTTTTTTGGCGTTCACCGCATCTGCTCCCGCCCAGGCCCCTGAACTCGGACTGCTCGACGGTCTGCAAAAAGGTCAGTGGACGCTGAAACCGCGCGGCAGCACCAGTGCCGGACAACAGCTCTGTTTGGGTGATCCCGCGATTCTGCTGCAAATACGGCATGCGCAGGAAAGCTGCTCCTACTACGTAATCGAGGATAGACCGCAGTCAATTCGGGTCAGCTACAAATGTGGCGGCAGCGATCATGGCGTCACCACCATCCGCAGGGAATCGAGCCAGCTGGTCCAGATCCAGTCGCAAGGCATCAAGAGTAATGCGCCGTTTTCCTTTGCCGTGGAAGGCCGCCGCACCGGGTCCTGCTGAAGATTGCAGGTGCAAGGCGGCGCTTTAACAGTTTTTTAACCTTGTTCATTTAGAAACAAAACCATCATGCGATTGCATGAATTCCTCCCTTTATGGCTTGAACTAGAAGCCGAACTGGGCCGCTTTCTTTTCGAAAGGCGGCCCATTTTTTTTGGGGTCACATTTGAGGTTGTGCGCAGGGGACTTGCTTCCAGCCTTGAAGATGACTAGCGGGGCGAACCATGAGCCAGGTTCGGAAAACAGCAATCATTCTCCTGTCAGGCGGTCTCGACTCGATGGTCGCAGGCGCGATCGCACGAGAGCAGGGCTATGATATTGTCGCGCTTACGATCGATTATAACCAGCGGCACAAGATCGAATTGCAGTCCGCGTTGCAGATTGCCGACGAGCTGGATGTTGTCGAACATATTGTTTTGCCTCTAGATCTCAGCCGTTTCGGGGGATCGGCGCTAACCGATGATATTGCCGTCCCGAAATCCGGTGTCACCAATGATATTCCTGTCACCTATGTTCCCGCGCGCAACCTGATTTTCCTGTCGCTGACCCTTGGCCTGGCAGAAGCGCGTAATGCGCGGGATATCTTCATTGGCGTCAATGCTCTGGATTATTCGGGATATCCCGACTGCAGACCCGAGTTTATTGAGGGATTTGAACGCCTCGCCGATCTCGCAACCAAAGCGGGAGACCAGGGCAGCGGCTTCAACATCCGCACGCCTCTCCAGTTCATGACCAAGGCAGATATCGCGACGGAGGCTCAAAGGCTCCAGATTGATCCAGCGCTCAGCTGGTCCTGTTACGATCCCGCTGAGGGAAATTTGCATTGCGGCCGCTGTGACAGCTGCCGCTTGCGTCAAAAGGGGTTTGAGGAGGCAGGCATTGCTGATCCGACCAGATATGTGATCTCGGCATGAGCTATGCCGTCAAGGAAATGTTCCTGACGTTGCAGGGCGAAGGTGTCCACGCCGGACGCCGGGCTGTGTTCACGCGTTTTGCCGGATGCAATCTCTGGTCCGGTCTGGAGAAAGATCGAGCCAGCGCAGTCTGCCGATTTTGCGACACCGATTTTGTCGGCATTGACGGTGAGGGCGGAGGCCGTTTCGCTGATGCTGAGGTGTTGGCCGGTGAAGTGGCGCGTCTCTGGGGCCCCGGGACTGAACGACGATTTGTGGTTCTCACCGGGGGCGAACCGATGCTGCAGGTGGATAACGCGCTGATTGACGCGTTGCATCAGGCCGGATTTGAAATCGCAATCGAGTCCAATGGCACTATTGCCGTACCGCGCAGCATTGACTGGATTTGCATAAGTCCCAAGGCGGGTAGCGACACCGTGCAAAAAACAGGTGACGAACTCAAGCTGGTCTGGCCCCAGTCCGGAAGCGACTGGCAGGACATGGAAAGCTGGGATTTCGCCAATCTGCTGATCCAGCCAATGGAGGCATTAGGTGATCCCGCGGTTAGCGCGGCTCATGTCCAATCGACCATCGAATTTGTCCGGCGGAACCCCCAATGGCGCCTGTCGCTGCAGACTCACAAGATACTGGGGCTGGATTAGATTATTCGGCGTTGTCCGACGCGGGCGCTTCTGATTCGTCTCCCTCGGCCTCTTCCGATTCCGCGGAGTCGGCCGCATCAACATCGGTCATGTCATCGCTGATGGTGCCGTCAATGACATCCACTTCGTCCATCCGGGTCTCGGTAACTTCATCTGATTCGGGAAGTTCGGCATCATCGGAGCAGGATGACAGAAACAGGCCAGCGACGAGCAAGGGTGAAACGAATTTGATGGGCATGGTAACTCTCATATCTTCGGGAAATGGTACTGCCATATTATGCGATTGCGTTGAAAAAGGAAGGTGCGGTTTTTTTCAATGCTGCATCAAAGTCGGATAGCGTCGCATCGACGCCGAGCTGACGGAGGCTGGTAACCGGAAACTCGCTGATGCCGCATGGGACAATGCCGGAAAAATGCGACAGGTCAGGATCGATATTTACAGAAAAACCATGCATCGTGACCCATTTCCGGATTCGAATCCCGATGGCCCCGATTTTGGCTTCCTGGCCATCCGGCGTGTCGCACCAGATGCCGACACGCCCCTCCACGGCCCGGCTTTCCACCCCGAACTCGCCCAGCGCAGCAA